>NZ_LZZL01000007.1:0-138368 GCF_002006495.1 Clostridium sp. BL-8 | reverse complement strand
CTGTTATTTATTTTCATGTGCCTTATTTTGTCATTTCTTCCTCTCCGAATGCCTGTATTATATTTAATATTTCCTTCCCATAAGCTTCAATTTTCTTAACACCAACTCCTCTAATTTCTAATAATTCATCAAAATTTTGAGGTTTACTATTTGATATTGCAACTAAGCTTGTATCAGAAAATATTATATATGGTTTTATGCGCTCTCTATAAGCTTTGTCTTTTCTCCACTTCTTTAAAGCTTCGAAAAGTTGTTTATTTAAAAGAGGTTCCTTTTTATCTAGAATTTTAAATACCACCGTTTCTTGACTTTTTAATAGTTTCATTGATCTAGCATTTAACTTAAGCATTGAATATGTACCTTCTTTTAAATCAACAAAACCTTCATTTAGAAGACTCTTAATTAAATCCTTTATAAATGTGCTGTCATATTCCTTCATTAATCCATATGTAGTTATTTTATCAAGATTATTTTGAACTATCTTTGGTCCCTTAAATCCTTTTAGAATATCTATAAGCACTGATATTCCATATCTTTCTTTAGTTCTAAAAACTGTTGCCAGTATCATCTGGCTCTCTCTTGTAAAGTCTTTTAATTCATCATTATTTAAGCAATTGCCGCAATTATTGCAATAATTCAGTTTACGCTCATTTCCAAAATAATTTAATATATACTTTCTATAACACTCTTTAAAAATACAATAATCAATTAAAGATTGGAATTTTTTAAGTTGAATCTCCCTTCTACTTATTAAAGAGCTTTGGTTTATTATGTATTCTACCCTGCTTATATCTGCCTCACAATAAAATAAATAGCATTCACACCTTTCTCCATCTCTACCTCCTCTGCCTATTTCCTGATAATAAGATTCTATATTTTGAGGAAGAGTAAAGTGTATTACAAATCTAATATTTGACTTATCAATCCCCATACCAAAGGCATTAGTTGCAATTATTATATCTATATTTTCATATAAAAATTCTTCTTGAAATCTTTCTTTTTCTTCATCCTTAAGACCACCATGATATTTACCCACATTATATCCTAAATCTTTTAAATAATAATATAAACTGTCTACTTCCTTTCTTGATGCGCAATAGACTATTCCTGCTTCTCCCTCTTTTTCTCGTATTATATCCTTTAATGTTTCCAGTTTATCTATTTCTTTAAGTACACTTATATTAAGATTTTCTCTATTAATATCGCCCTTATATACATATGGATTATTTAATCCTAAGAGCTTTACGGAATCTTCTCTTACTTCCTCAGTTGCAGTTGCAGTAAAAGCTGAAATCACAGGTTTATTTTTAAGACTGCTATAAAATCGTGAAATTTCTAAATAACTCTTTCTAAAATCATGTCCCCACTGAGATACGCAATGTGCTTCATCTATTGAAATCTGGCAAATATGAAGGTCTTTAATCATATCTCGGAAAATTTTAGATTCAAGCCTTTCTGGTGAAATATAAAGTATTTTATATTCTCCCATTGATGCTTCAATTAATATATTTTTTATTGTATCCATATTTTGAGTACTGTTTATATATGCTGCCTTTATTCCAACCCCAAGCAGATTATCCACCTGATCTTTCATAAGTGAAATCAAAGGAGATATTACTATAGTTACACCCTGCATAATTATTGCCGGTATTTGATAACAAATAGATTTCCCGCCTCCGGTTGGCATAAGACAAAAAGTATCCTTACCACTCAAAATGCTATTTATGATTTCAAATTGGCCTTTTCTTAGGCTGTCAAAACCATAATATTTCTTTAAAGCATAAAAAACTTTTTGTTTAATATCCATACTTGCATTACCCTTCACTTAATAATAAGAATATAATTTGAAACCTTTTTTACAAAAATAACAACTATTAATCTTCAAAAATAACTTTTTTTCTTTAAATTCATACTAGTTATAGTATATACCACATATTCAAAATCTTAAACAAAAAAACAATAGTTAGATTTTCTATATAAAAAACTAACTACTGTTTTATTTGACGTGTCTAATGTAAGTTTTCTGAAACACCTTCTGCAATCGCTTCTGCTATTTTTTGCTGACTATTAGGATCTGCACATCTTGCTGCCTCTTCTGCATTTGAAATAAATCCAACTTCAATTAATATCCCTGGCATCTTAGTATTTCTAAGAACAAATAAACTTCCTACTGCCGCATTAGCATCACTTTTAATACCTCTATTATTTGCTCCAATTTCATTTGCAATCTTATCATTTATTGCTTGAGCAATTTCCTTAGATTTCTCTATTTTATCAGAGTCTAAGTCACCTCCATATGCTGCATCTTTAGGATGTACACTATAGTAGGTTTCAACGCCCTCTGCTGTCGGTATACCGTCAACAGCATTATGATGTATACTTATAAATAAATTTGCATTAGTATTATTAGCTGTATCAACTCTATGCGCAAGGCTTGAACTTAACGAACCATAATTTGGCGTCTCACCTTCATCTCTTGTCATAACTACAGTGTAACCTTTTTTTTCAAGTTCATCTTTTAACTTAGCTGCAATTTGAATATTAAGATCTACTTCTTTATAAGTTACGCCATTTATTGTATATACTGCTCCACCATCACTGCCATAATCATGACCTGCATCTATTGCTATTATTTGGCCATTACCGCCTTCTCTTCTGCCGTCTGCTCCAATATTAAAGCCATTTATTTTAGTATTAGTAAGCATTTTACCTGATTGGTCCAAATAATATGCACTGCCATTATATGTAATCCAGCTTCCTGCTGCCATAGCTCCACTACTTTTTAAGTAATACCATGCTTCTCCTGATTTAATCCAGCCAGTTGCCATTGTTCCATCACCATATAAATAATACCAATTATTATCAGGTTTGATCCAACCTGTTGCCATCTTATGGTCTTGGTTGTAATAATACCAACTTCCATTTGATTTTGTCCAGCCGGTAACTGTACTAGCTCCTGAATGTAAAATCATCTCTTGATATAATGAATTAATTTCATCGCCATATGTAACACTTGGAGCCCACTTTCCATCTAATGATTCTACAGTGGGTGCGACTCCTTTAATTGTTCTGAATTGTCTTTGGTCATATGTATTATCTCTTGGATATCCATCTGCTCCTGCATATAGTGCTAGGTGATCCAAGTGAGCTTGTACGCCTTGATCCCAATTATCAAATCTTATATGAGCATCCTTATCTGTGTCAGACCCACCGGCTGCTATCTTTAACCCACAAGGATTATGAAAACTTTCATCCAGCACGCCACCAAAATTACCAAAATTGGTTTCCTTTGCCGCTTGTGCATAAGCAATTGCCGGATTTACATTTCCATGATCCGAATAATATTTAAAATACAACTCTGCTAAACTAACAAATGTATCTGTTGCTCCTCTTGATTTTGCCCAACTTTTAGCTTGATCAGCAGTAACTTGACTCTTTGATATTATGTTAACATCACTGCTATCTGCCTTTGCTTCCATTCCTGGAAATAAACTTATTATCATAGCAATAAAAATTGCAAGCATAATAAATTTCCTTTTAATCTGCATAATACATCCCCTTTCTTTCCATTTTCCATTTTAGCATAATTATGAGAAATTACAATTGTAAGTTATGTCCAAGCGCCTGATTAGAAGGATATATAGTAAAAAAATTAAGAAGTACCTTTTCAGACACTTCTTAATTTACATTACCTATATTAAATTTTTTATTTATTTGAAGTTCTATAACCTGTTGAAAAATCAACAACATTCATAAGCTTTTCTCCATTAATAAAACTTCTTAAATTTTTTGCACTAATTTTAACTATCTTGTCCAATGTTTCTGGAATATGATATCCACCAGAGATATGCGGAGTAATTACTATATTTTCTATGTCCCATATTCTATGATCTTTAGGAAGTGGTTCTGGATCAGTT
The DNA here is from genome assembly GCF_002006495.1 of Clostridium sp. BL-8. Taxonomy (NCBI): domain Bacteria; kingdom Bacillati; phylum Bacillota; class Clostridia; order Eubacteriales; family Clostridiaceae; genus Clostridium; species Clostridium sp. BL-8. The sequence continues at coordinate 134,451 of NZ_LZZL01000007.1, read as the reverse complement.
ACGTCCAACCCTGCTCCTAAAATATGTCCACTTTCTACCAAATCGCATAGAGCCTCTGTGTCCAATACATTTCCTCTTCCTACATTTAATAGAACAGCTCCTTTTTTCATGCACTTTAATCTTTCCATAGAAAACATCTTATAGGTCTCTTTAGTGGAAGGAAGTGATAATGCAACAACATCTACCTTTGGAAGCAGTTCATCTATTTTATCCATTAAATATAATTCATCAATACAATCTGGTTTTCTACTGTTTGATCTTCTTACCCCTATGGTATAAGCTCCAAATGCTTTTACTCTTTTTGCAAATTCTTCTCCAATATTTCCAAGTCCAATTATCAAAACTCTAGAACCATAGATTGATTTAACTTCACCTTCATCCTTCCAAAGATGTAATTTCTGATTATTTCTATAGACATGAAGTTTCTTAAATATTTGAAGAAGTACTCCTATCATATGTTCAGATATTGCTAACCCATATGCACCTGTTGCATTTGTAAGCACTACTCCCTTATTTAATACTCCTTTCTTTATATAAGCATCACTTCCAGCGCTATTTAACTGTAACCACTTCAAGTTTGTTGAATCACTAAGCATTTCTGCAGGTGGATTTCCAATTATTATATCAGCACTTTGAACTATCTTTTTATTCACAGTATCATATGTTTCATATGTATACTTAGCATTAGGCACTGCACTTTCAATTAACATTTTTTGCTTTTCATTTATAGGTAATAATACAAGTATGTTACTAACATTCATAAATTTCACCTTCAATCAATTTTTATCCTAAAGCACCATTTTACCTCTATTTAATAATTTTATTCCTTTATTGAAAAATTAACAATATATATTTTTCTAAATATAATAAAGCAGCACCAATTTTCATAAATTTATGTTATTAAACAAATTGAAAATGTACATATATTATGAGTATAAATTATTTTTTTCTTTTAGTAAATTACAATACCTATCCATGGCTTCTGCAACTACTTTAGCATGTACCACCGCCGCAACTACAGTTTTAGCTCCTGTGACTACATCTCCAGAACTAAAAACTCCTGGTCTTGTAGTATTGCCCTTTTCATCTGCAATAATAAGTCCAAATTTATTAGTCTCAAGCTTAGTTGTATTTGAAACTATATTAGTCTTTGGCGTTTGGCTTATTGCAATGATAACAGAATCACATTTAAATAACTCTTCTTCGCCTTCTACTTCATTATTAGCTAATTTTAGGCCGTCCTCTATAATTTCAATTGGTGATCTATGTAATCTAAATAGAATACCGTCCTCTTTAGCTTCTTCTATTTCTTTTTTAGTTGCACTCATACTATCAAAGTCACCTCTATAAACAATTGTAACTTCATAAGCTCCGTTTCTTTTAGCAGTTCTTGCTGCATCCATAGCAACATTACCAGCCCCTATTATTGCGACTTTCTCACCTAATCTAAAAGTTTCTGGAGATTTTAAATAATCAATTGCAAAATGGGCATTTCCTAAAGTTTCTCCCTTGATATTTAGAGTTCTTGGATTCCATACACCAGTTCCAATAAATATAGCCTTGTAATCTTCCTCAAATAGTCTGTCTATACTCATAACTGGTCCTATTAAAGTATTAGGCCTAATCTTAACTCCAAGTTCAATAAGCTTATCTTCTAATTTGTCAATCAAATGCTTAGGTAATCTGTATTCTGGAATTCCATATCTAAGTACTCCACCAATTCTATCATGAGAATCAAATATAGTTATCTTATACCCTCTTTTAGCTAACACAAATGCAATTGTTAATCCAGCCGGACCACCGCCTATAATTGCAATTCTATCTTTGTCCTTCGGAAGATTCTTAAATTTTCTTGAATTTAAATAAGCTTCTGATATTTCTCTTTCAATTTCATAAAACTTAACTGGTTCACCTTTTATTCCTCTTATACAATTACCTGCACACTGATTCTCATGTGGGCAAACTATTGCACATACAACCGAAAGTGGATTATTGTCAAATAAAATATTGCCTGCTTCTTCAAATCTGCCTTCTTTATACAAAGATATTATTTCTGGAATCGGAGTATTAATTGGACAATTCTCTTTACATTTAGCATTTTTACACATTAAACATCTATTAGCATCATCTAATAACAACATTTTATCTCATCCTTTCATTATACAGTTCTTTAACTTAAACATATTTTTTATCGTGAGTAATTTAATTCTTATACTATATCTAATGGCGCTTTTCTGCTTGGCTTTTTAAACACCTTATCTAACCTCTCAATATCTCTCTGAGATAAAATGATTGATGCCGCCTTAGCATTTTCAACAACATGCTCCATAGTTGAAGCTTTTGGAATTGATATGATGTCATTTTCACGTATTGTCCAAGCAAGAGCTATTTGAAGTGACTTAGCATTATGCTCTTTTGCGATTTCATTTAATAAATCATTTCTCAATATATTTCTTTCTAATGATCCACCTTGAGCTAATGGACAATATGCTACGGTTGGAATATTATTATTTCTTTGCCATGGCAATAAATCAAATTCTATTCCTCTTGATCCTATGTGATATAATACCTCATTCACAGTGCAATTCTCTCCATTTGGCTTATGATATAATTCTTCCATATCATCAGTATCTAAATTAGATACTCCCCATCTTAAAATTTTTCCTTGCTTTTTTAAAAGCTCCATTCCTTCTATAGTTTCTTCTAAGGGTATCCTTCCTCTCCAGTGAAGTAAATATAGATCCAAGTAATCAGTTTTCAATCTTTTTAAGCTATCTTCACAAGCTTTTACAATTGAATTTCTTCCTGCATTATGAGGATATACTTTTGAAACTAAAAAAACATCTTTTCTACATCCATTTATTACATTGCTTATAAGTTCCTCTGATAATCCATCTCCATACATTTCAGCAGTATCAATTAAATTCATTCCAAGCTCTACCCCTAGCTTTAAGGCTTTTATTTCATTGTCTCTCTTTCCTGGATTTTCTCCCATAAACCATGTTCCTTGTCCAAGGGCTGATACTTTTGTTCCATCTCCTAAAATCACTTTTCTCTTTTCAACAAACTCTCTAATCTCTAATATTTCATTATCTTTCATTTAAACTTATCCTTTCAATAATATTAATTGGGATAGGCAACGCTTAAAATAACCTCTAAAAAAATAACTTTCCTATTATATAGCCACATACAGATAATTCACAGTTACCTGTTACTCAAAATTCTATATCCTGTATTGAAGTCAACAATATTCATAATTTTTTTATCGCTAGTATAGCTTCTCAAATTTTCTGCACTTTCTGCACTTATTTCAACAATTTTTTCTAAAGTTTCTAGAAGATGATATCCTCCTGAGATATGTGGTGTAATTATTATATTTTCTACATCCCATATTCTACGCTCTGCAGGAAGTGGTTCTGGATCAACTGCATCTAAACCTGCTCCTAATAAATGATTATCCTCTACTAAATATATCAGCACTTCCAGCATTATTTAATTGCAGCCATTTTAAATTATTAGAGTTAACGAGCATTTCTGGCGGAAGATTTCCAATTATTATTTCTGCCTGCTCAACGGTTTCTTTATCAACATCTTCTTTAGATTTATATACATAACTTGAATTTGTTGATACACATTCTATAATTTTTCTTTGTCTTTCATCTATAGGAAATAATACAAGTATATTATTTCCTTTCATGATTTCACCCTCAATCAATTTTTTATATAATAAAAACATGAATTTATTTTTTATAATAACTTCATGTTCCTATTATTGGTTAATTATTTCATACAATTTATTTCTCATCTATGATAATTCTTAGATAAAATAAACTATTTATTATTTATGGCTAATATTTAGTATTTAAGTATATCTGATTATTCTATAACTATCTAACTAATGAAGGACGCTTGTTATCAAATTTCCAACCTGGAATTAAGAATTGCATTCCTTCTGAATCATCTCTACTTCCAAGGTTCTTATCAATATATAATTGATGTGCTTTCATGATTTGTTCTCTATCAATTTCAACTCCAAGACCTGGCTTCTTAGGTACCTCTACATACCCATCTTTAATTTGTAATGGTTCTTTCGTTAATCTATCATATCCTTCTTGCCAAATCCAGTGAGTATCAATTGCTGTTATATTTCCTGGAGCTGCTGCAGCTGTGTGCGTAATCATAGCTAAAGATATGTCGAAATGATTATTTGAGTGTGATCCCCAAGTTAATCCCCATTCATTACATAATTGAGCTACACGTACAGTTCCTTCCATAGTCCAGAAATGACAATCTGCAAGTGGAATATCTACTGAATTTAATACTACAGAATGTCCCATTTCTCTCCAATCAGTATTAATCATATTAGTAGCTGTTGGAAGTCCTGTTGCTTTTTTAAATTCAGCCATAATTTCACGACCTGAATATCCTTTTTCAGCTCCACATGGATCTTCACAATAAGTTAAAATTCCATGCATATCTTTACAAAGACTGATTGCTTCTTTTAATGACCATGCTCCATTTGGATCAAGAGTAATTCTAGCATTTGGGAAACGTTCTTTTAAAGCTTTTATTGCTTTAATTTCTTCTTTTCCTTCTAATACCCCGCCTTTTAATTTAAAATCAGTGAATCCATATTTTGCTTGTGAAGCTTCAGCTAATTTTACAATACCTTCTGGTGTCATAGCTTCTTCACGACGAACTCTATACCATTCTTCAGAAGAATCTTCTTCACTTACATAAGGTAAAGTTGTCTTTTTTCTATCTGCAACATAGAAAAGATATCCTAACATTTTTACTTTATCTCTTTGCTTACCATCCCCTAGTAATGCACAAACTGGAACCTCTAAGTACTTTCCTAACAAATCAAGTAAAGCAGTTTCTATAGCTGTAACTACATGAATAGTTGTTCTTAAATCAAACGTTTGCAGTCCTCTCACGTCTGAATCATCATTAAATTCGTTTCTTATTTTCTTTAAAGTATTTCTATAATCACCAATTGATGATCCTACAACAAATTTTTCTGAATCTTTTAATACTTTATATATTTTTTCTCCACCTGGAACTTCTCCAACACCTTCATTTCCACTGTCATCTGTTAATATAACAATATTTCTAGTGAAATATGCTCCATGTGCTCCGCTTAAATTTAATAACATGCTATCATGTCCTGCAACTTGATAAGCTTCCATTTTTACAATTTTTGGTGTAGCCATTTTGTTCACTCCATCTCTTTTTATTATTTTATAATAATAATTTTAGTTTTTTAATTATTAATGAAAATTTTAGTAGTTTTTGATACTGATAAGATTAATTGTTTAGAACTATAATCAGCTAAAAAATAATTACTCAGCAGCATAGTTTTATAATTAAAATTGTAGTATACATATCTTTTTTAGCACTTATAATTTTTATTAAATTGAATAGTAATACTGAATTTTTAGAGATAGGAATTCTAGTATTACTATTTTGCATTAGTCAAGGTAATTAAGGTATTTGTTTGAGTCTTTAATATTATTTAATTCTGTATTAAATATTTATTATCTATGAACTTCAGTGTTCGCTAATTTTTCATAGTATTTTACTAAGCTTGAGTGGTCTTCCATTTCATGTCCATCAACTTTTAAGAATTCCATCATTTCACGTACAGCAGTTGTTAATGGTAATGGAACTCCTACTCCATGAGAAGTTTCTAATACGTTATTTAAATCCTTTATATGAAGATTGATTCTGAATCCTGGATCGAATTTTCTATCCATAATTAAAGGTGCTTTTGCATCTAAAACTGTACTTCCAGCAAGACCTCCTCTGATTGCATTGTAAACAAGTTCTGGACTAACTCCAGCTTTTTGAGCTAATACTAAAGCTTCTGATACAGCTGCTATATTTATAGCTACTATAGTTTGATTACAAAGTTTTGCTATATTACCAGCGCCAATTTCTCCAACTCTTACTACTGAACCAGCCATTGCATCTAATATATCAAAATATTTATCAAATAATTCTTGCTTTCCTCCAACCATAACAGAAATTGTTCCATCTATAGCTTTTGGTTCTCCTCCACTTACTGGAGCATCTAACATTTCAACACCTTTTTCAGCTAGTTTTTCAGCAATTTCTCTTGATGCAAGTGGTGCAATTGAACTCATATCTATTAATGTTAATCCAGTGTGTGCACCTTCAATTAATCCACCTTCTCCAAGTGCTACTTCTTTAACATGTGGTGAGTTAGGTAACATTGTTATTACTACATCTACTTTTTCTGCTATTTCCTTATTACTTGAACATACTTCTGCTCCAAGTGCAGCTAACTCTTCTGTGGCAGCTTTGTTATAATCATTAACAACCAATTGATAACCAGCCTTTGCTAAATTTTTTGCCATAGGCTTTCCCATTATTCCAAGTCCTATAAATCCTATTTTCATTTTAAAATCACTCCTTAATTGTATTTATTTTAATCTATAATGTTATTTATTTAATTTTTATAAATTATTTTATATTGTAAACTTCTAATTCTTTTAGAACTTGAGCTAATTTTTCACGGTTTTCGCTGCTCATTGGTCCTACTGGTTTTAATGCAACTCCAGCATCAATTCCAACCATTCTGAGTGCTTCTTTTATAACTCCTGGAAAAGTTCCTAGTGCATAAGCATCTCTTAATGGTTGTAATTTATTTTGCAATGCTTTAGCTTCTTCGTGGTCACCTTTCATAACTGCATTATAAATTCCTACAGATATCTTAGGCGCAACATTTGCACTTGAAGCAATAGCTCCTTTAGTTCCATTACATAAACCATGATAAATAAATGTATCTATACCACATAATACTGAGAAGTCTTCTCTATCTTTTGTAAGTTCTAAATATTTATCCATTCTTTCAGAACTTCCACTACTATCTTTTATACCTATTATATTTTCTACTGCTGATAATTTTAAAGCAGTTTCTGGCATTATTGAGTTATGAGCTCTACCATCACATCCATATAAAATTACTGGCATTTTTACTGAATTTGCAACAGACGTATAATGCTCTACTAATTCTTCTTGAGTTGGTGAAATAAAATATGGAGTTATTACTGAAAGAGCAGAAACTCCTCCAACCTTTTCTACCATTTGTGCAGTTTTTATAGTATTACTTGTTGTTATTTCACCAGCTCCAGCATAAACTGGTACTCTTCCGTTTACGTGTTCAACTGTCACTTCAATAACTCTTTGCTTTTGTTTATCTGATAATCCATATATTTCTCCTGTACTTCCTAAGACAAATACTCCATGAACACCAGCTTCTAAAGTATAATCGATGACATTTTTCAATGCACCTTCCATTAAATTCCCTTGCTCATCTAAAGGTGTTACTAAAGCAGGGATAATTCCATTAGGTTTAAACATACTAATTACTCCCATCTTTTATTTATTTTCTTTCATGAACCATATATAAATTTATTATTCTGTAGGCTGCTTCTTTTACAAGTTCTGAAGCATTCTTAATTGCATCATCTAATGTCATTGGTTTGTCCATAGTGCTAAATATTCCATCAAAGCCAACTTCATACAATGTATCAGTTCCTTCACCTATTGAACCAGCAATAGCAATTACCGGAATATTATTTTTATTTGCTTCACTTGCTACACCAAAAGGTGTTTTTCCAAACTTAGTTTGAAAATCTATTCTTCCTTCACCTGTAAAGACTAAATCTGCGTCTTTTAATTTTTCACCAAGTCTGCTTTCTCTGATGATAATATCTATCCCACGTTCTAATTTAGCTTTAAGCACTGCCACAAGTGCAGCCCCCATGCCTCCTGCCGCTCCAGCTCCAGGAACGTTAATAACTTCCATATTGAAATTATCTTCCAATACTTTTCCATAGTGGCATAAATTATCATCTAAAACTCTCATCATGTCCTCATCGGCACCTTTTTGTGCACCGAATACAAATGATGCTCCATTCTCACCACAAAGTGGATTTTCAACATCGCAAGCAACCTTTATATCGCATTCATAGATTCTTTTATCAAATTGTGACATATCAATTGTATGCAAGTGATTTAATTCAATTGCACCATCTTTAATCTCCTTATTATCCTTGTTTAAAAATTTAACTCCTAGCGCTTTTAACATTCCAGTTCCACCGTCATTTGTAGCACTTCCACCTATTCCAATTATGAAATTTTTACAGCCTTTATCTAATGCATCTACAATTAGCTGTCCAGTTCCAAATGTAGATGTAATAAGTGGATTTTTTTCATTTTCATTTAATAACGGTAATCCAGATGCAGCTGCCATCTCTATTACAGCTGTTTTCTTATCACCTAACAAACCATAAAATCCTTTTACATTTCTCATAAGTGGATCTTTTACTGTAACATTTACTATTTCTCCATTTGTAAGAGATACTAAAGACTCAACTGTTCCTTCTCCACCATCTGCCATCGGTACTTTTTCAATAACAAAGTCTCTATCATATTTTCTTAATCCATCTTCTATAGCATTAGCTACTTCAAGAGCTGTTAAACTCCCTTTAAACGAATCTGGCGCTATAACTATTTTCATAATTCACCTCCTGCCATATTATAATGATAAAATGTCGAAAACTCTTTTCTAATATTTTGTTGAATATATTATCTAAATAAATCATCGTATTCTTAGAAAACACCAAATTATTTACCTATCAATATCTTCATTGATAACTTTTACACAAGTTAATTATACTTAAAATAATTTTAGCAAACAATGTGCACTGCATATAAATAATATGCTTTTTTTATTTCTTTTTTTGTGCATCTTACATAACTAATATTGATTCAAAATTAACATATTTATCTCATTATTTCAGCGCTAACAGAACAATGCCCCATATTAACATTTCTTTTACTATTTTCATATGCCTTAGTCGTTCTTTGGATCCGCCATAAACTCAAGCATTCACTGAATTAAGATGAATTTGTCTGTTCTTATATTTATTATCTTCAATTTTAATAAGATAGTTCTTTTGAAGAGTATTAAAAACCTAATCATTTCAATTGACCTAACATTTATTATCTGTTAAGGTAAGCCATATTAAATGTATTTTTCTAATTGTTTAATTTAGATGTTTCAATTATCTTCTTTATCATTTCAATTCTTCTATCTATAAATTTTCCCCATACGGTTTCATCATAAAATGGGTTGAAGGTATCAGTAATTTTATCTATTTGAGCCAGCATATTAGTTTGATTTGGATGTGAACCAAGGGTAATATCAATTTTCATATCTCTCACCTTTAAAAGACCATTTAAAAAGTCTTCTCTCATGGAAATAGGCCAATCATTACTTTGAATAGTTTCATCATCTAATGTATTTAATCCTATTCCACCATGCATTCCACAGTGATATACTTTGCCATCATCATCTTTGACCTCAAAAAAGAATGATGTAGTTCCTGGTGTATGTCCTGGTGTATGAAGAGTATTAATTGTAATATCTCCAAGTGTAATTGATTTATTATCATCATAATATTCATCTGGTTTAAAGCTTCCAAAAGGGTACCCTTCTGTGTAGATTAAATCTTGTCTTTCTGTTAAGAAATACTCATCTTCTTTGCCCATATATAGTTTTGCTCCAGTATATTCTTTAATCGGACGCAATCCTCCACAATGATCATAATGGGCGTGGCTTAATAAAATTATTTTTATATCCTTAGGATCGAATCCAAGTTTTCTTATACTTTCTAGTACAAGATATACCTGATTATGCATAGTTGTATCTATAAGTATTAGTCCTTCACTTGTTTCAATTAAATATGCTCCTACCCAGCTATTCCCTACATAATATGCATGTGGTGCAACTTTAAAGGGTTCTACTGATGCTTCCCATGGCCTCTCACAACCTTGAATAAGTAAATCTCTTGGATTAGTTAATTTAGTATTTATATTTTCCTTCATAAAAACCTTCCTTTCCAAATTGGGATAAAGCGAGTTATTACTTTATAATGAAAGTTTATCTGTTAACACAACGAGTTACTTTAATAAAAAATAATCCAAAGTATCTCTCATCCTCGCTTATAAAAACACTCTAAACTTATATGTTATAAAATCCTTCTTTAAGAGTTCTTATAATCAAATTTTGACCTTCTTCAAATTTTTGCTGACAATTTACAACAAATCCATGTTTACTATTTAAAAATCTCTTAACCTTTACTTCTACACCGGCTTGTGCCATCATGATAGCATATTTTTCTCCTTCAGTTCTTAAGCTATCATATGCTGCTGTAATCACAAGCGCTGGCGACAAGCTTATTAACATTTCTAAAGAAAGTAATTATAACAAAACCAAAGCTTCATCTCTTCTTGGGATAAACCGTACTACGCTTTGGAAAAAATTAAAGAATACAACATTGAATGTAAATCAACTATTATATAAAATAAAAACCTTGTATGATAAAATAATCAAAAAATATTTTAACTCTACAAAATAATAAGAATTCTTGCTGTAATAAATTCAGCAGTATTTAAATTTTAAATACTGCTGAATTTATTTAAGTATATATCAGTGTACTATATTTCTTTTAAAATTACTTGCTAACTTTAATAGTTTCTGATTAACCACTTTCACCCCATCTAGTATTTCTACAATCTCCTGTGCAGCCATAACTTGCTCATGAGTTATTGTTTTACTTTGTTCAGAATTTTTCAACAGTTTTGCTAGCTATTATTAAAAATTGAATGTATTTTCAATGTTATACTTTTTTATTTTACGCCACAATGTAGTAGTGCTTATGTTTAATTCTTCTGCTACTTTTTGCCGTTTGCCATTGTATTTTTCTAAAAGTTCTAATATTTTTGCAGCCTCATAATTTCCATATACAACTACTCTCTTTTCTTCATTAGCTACCCTACCATCGTTTTTATATAAATTATTAGTATAAAACTCTAAATTAGCATTCACAAAATCTTCATTTATTACTTTTTGCTGAGATAATATTATTAATCTTTCATAGAATTTTTTTAATTGAGTCACATTCCCATACCATGGATAAGAATTAATTACTGCCTTTGCCCCTTCTGTAAAAATCGCATACTTTTTATAAATAATATTATATTCTCTTATGAAATTATCAAGTAAAGTTATAATATCTTCTTTGCGCTCTCTTAAAGGAGTTATATTTAATCTCAAAACATTAAGCATGTAATACAATTCTGCATTAAATTTACCTTCTCTAACTAATTCAGCGAGATTCTTAGTTGATGTACATATTATCCGTACATCTATTGGTAACACTTTATCGTCACCTCTTCGTACAATACAATCTTCCTTTAAAGCTCTAAGAAGGTTTGATTGTCCATACTTATCTAATTCTGATATTTCATTTAATACAATTGTCCCAGTATGTGCTATATCAAACATTCCTTTTTTTATTATTGTTGAAGAATGTACATAGTTATTCTCTAAGTATCCATATAGTTTATTCTCAAGCTGCTCCGATAACATAGATGTACAATCTACAGCTACAAATGGATTAATCTTTCTTAAACTTTCATTATGAATACATTGTGCAAACATTTTCTTTCCAGTTCCAATTTCACCCATAATTAAAATTGGTGAATCATATTTTGCATATAATTTTGCAAGAGTTTTTAACTCGTCTATCTTAGAAGAATTTCCAATTATATGTTCAAAATTACTTTTTGCAATATATCCTTTAGCATATAATTCTTTTCGAATTTGTGATTCCAATTTTTCTATCTTTTTAAATTCTTGTAATGATATTATTACCCCATCTATTTTCTTATCAATCATAATAGGAGCGAGATTAGCTGCTAAAGCTAAACTTTCATTTTGTAGCAAAGTTGAATATATCTCTTTTCCATCCTTTAACACCTTTTCTATTAGATCTTTGCTAATTGCATCAATTACTTCTGTTATATGCTTCCCTATAATTTCTTCTGACCCCTTTTTCAATATTCTTTCTGTAAGATAATTCACTAATACAATTATACCTTTATCATTAAGTTTAATTATTCCATCAAAAGAATAATCCAATATAGTCTTAAATTCTGCAGTGTTTTTCTTTTCTAATTCACTTGTATACACAACTTTTTCTGCTATTCTAAAAGCTTCTCTTATCGAATCCTCTGTAGATTTTAAAAATAATGTTGGAATTTTATGCTTATTAGCATATGCATTTACAAGCTCCCCACCAATTATAAAATCAACATTATCTTTTACTGCTTTTTCAACTGCTATTTCAAGTTCCTCTCTATACTTTACAAAATATTCTTTTATAGTAACGTTAAGCATTTCATCAAATACTTTTGTTGGCCCAAACATATTACTAGTACCAACAATTGCTATTACTGGATACTTCTTTTGTAGAATTTCTTTAGCTTTATAAACTAGTTGACCTATTTCCTGGCCTGTAAGTACTATTTCAACAACTGGAGTATTTATTTTCTCACTGATTGACGTTGCTATACTCCCTCTAGCAATTATAACATTTGTGCCTTCCTGAACTGAATTTCTTGCTTCAGTTAAAGCATTTTCAGGAGATACTATCTTAGTTTCTACATCTGTATCAGTATTTTTAATTATTTTCTTTGCTTGTTTTATCATGTCATCTGTCAGTGCCAAAAATGTTATTCTTGCCATTACCTTAACCTTCTTACCAGAACTTAAATGATTTATAAGTTTTAATTTATAAATTTTATTATTTTCATTTTACAACAAGTCTAAAATATCAATTTTATTATATATGCTTCTTATATGAAAATACGAAATACCATCCCTAATACTACCCATATAATAGTCAATATCCAGAATAATGGAAATGAAAATTTTACATAATCTGCAAGTTCAGTATGATCTGCTAAATCACAAGCTAAATAAATCTGTGGCTGTGCAACTGGTGAAACCATAGCTCCGATGTTCATCATTAACGCAAGTACAACAAATTCAGTTGATACTCCAAATTTAGCGCATATTCCTGCAACAATTGGGATTAAAGCATAATACCAAGTGTCGTTTGTAAATATAAACATAAGTGGTGCACCTATAAGCGCAATTATTATGTAGACCCAAGTTCCAAGTCCATTAGGAATAAAGTTAACTAGCACATTAACCATTTGGTCCATCATTCCACTTTCTTGTAAAACACCAACAACTACACCTGATAATAATACAGCTGGAGCAGTTGGATATAATTCTGCTGCATATTTACTTAATAATTTATTTTGCAATTTTAAATCACGATAGTTTATTGAAATTGCTATTACTAGACCTAAAGCAAACATAAAGTAATTTGGAACTTTTACTACTATCAATCCAACTACCACTAATATTGTTAATATAAGATTCGGCCAAAACATTTTAGGACGTGACAGTTCAGTTTCTTTAAACGCTTCTTCTAATTCTCCATTATCTAATTTGCCATCTGCAAGTCCTGCTCCATTCTTCATTTGAATTTTTGCTAAAATTACTGCAAGTATTATAAGAATTAAAAGGTAAGCAATTTGTATTGGAATTAATTTTACAAAAATAAAGTTTGGTGCATTCTCTATAGATTTTAATAGGCTTGCCCCTCTTAAAGTTCTTGCATTCCATGGTATAATATAATCAAAACACATTCCTGCTGAACATAAGAACAGCAATACCTTAGGATCCATTTTTAACTTTTTATATAATGGAATTAATAGTGGTATAGTGATTACATATGCTGAAATAACTGACCCATCTATTTCTATTATTGTTGGAATTATAACTGATATGATTGCAAGAGTTATAGGATGTAATTTTGTATGCTTTAAAAGCCATTTAACTATTGTGTTAAAAAGACCGGTATCATCCATTAGTTTAAAATATGGCAATGAAAATAACATTATCATTGTAAGCGAAAGTGTTAAGTCTAAACCTTTAGAAATGTACTTTGCTATATCATTTAAAGATGAACCTATTAAAATTGCTCCAATAATAGGTATAACACCAAAAGCTATTAATGTACTAACTTTCTTTTTTAATAAAAGATACGTAATTATTATCATCATCGCAAAACCTATAAAAGCTGTATATGTCATTTTTCTTTCCCCCTATATTGTTATAAATTTAACAAAGTGTTTCAAAATCGTTTTCAAGAAGTATCCCCCCCTCCCCCATTACTTGAAACATTTTTACTTAATATAATTTAATGTGAAAAATAATTTTTTCTTATATATAAGTTCTAATTACAATCCTATATTCTAATTTATAAATTGATTCTATAAAAAGTTTCAAAGGAATTTCATTGTTAATTTTCCTTATGACACCTTAGACAGCATAAGTTGTACATTATTAATCAGAACTTATATATTGTTTTTATTCTTTTTAATTATAAAAATTCTTCATTAACATATATCTCTTTAATTTAGTAAATAAAATCATCTTACTAAAGCTGGTCTTTTCGAATCAAACTTCCAATCTGAAATTAAATACTGCATAGCCATAGCATCATCTCTGTCATGATTGCCCATCTTGTTATAAAGTTCATTTGCTGCCATTACCTTTTCCATGTTTAATTTAACACCAAGTCCTGGCAATTTAGGAACTTCAAGATATCCATCTTTAATCTGTGGTGTATTTTCGCATAGATTCTGTCCATCCTGCCATATCCAATGTGTATCAAGGGCAGTAGGTTTGCCAGGTGCTGCTGCTGCAACATGAGCAAATACAGTTAATGTAATATCAAAATGGTTATTTGAATGAGACCCCCAAGTAAGACCCCAGTCATTTAAAGTTTGTGCCATTCTTACACTTCCATTCATTCCCCAAAAATGAGGGTCTGCAAGCACTATATCAACAGACTTAAGTGCTGCTGCATGATAGAATTGTCTCCAGTCTGTTGCAATCATATTTGTTGCTACTGGAAGGTTTGTTGCATTCTTAAATTCGCACATAATCTCACGACTGCTGTATCCACTTTCAGGTCCACACGGATCTTCAACATAAGTAAGGATATTCTTCATATCTTTACATAAATGTACAGCTTCCTTAAGACTCCATGCACCATTTGGGTCAATATTAATCCTTCCACTTGGGAATTGCTTTTTCAAGGCTCTGATTGCATCCATTTCTTTCTCACCCTCTAAAACGCCGCCTTTTAACTTGAAATTTTTAAATCCATATTTTTCTTGTAGTGCTAGAGCCTGTTCCACAATTTTATCAGCTGTAAGCATTTCAGTGCGACGCATTTTAAACCAAGGATCTGTACTACTACTCTCATCTAAATAGGAGAGTTTTTTTGCTTTTTCTTTATCAGATACATAAAAAAGATAACCTAACGTTTCAATTTTATCTCTCTGTTTTCCTTCACCTAATAATTCACACATAGGCAGACCAAGATACTGACCAAGTAAATCTAATAGTGCACATTCAATTGCCCATTCAGACTTAACAACAAACTTTAGCTTGCTAATATCTAGGGTTTGAATTCCCTCTCCATCATCACCTTCAGCTCTTGGAGCACCACTTGCTACTTTGTGAATATTGTTCAAAATCGAACGATATGCTCCTACTTCCTTGCCAACAACTAGTGGTATACAACTTTCTAATGCAGCACAGGTATAATCTCCACCATGGATTTCTCCAATTCCAGTGTGACCTGCATTATCAGTTACGATTACAAGATTTCTTGTAAAAAATGGAGCATGCGCTCCACTCAAGGTCATTGACATACTATCATATCCTGCCACAGGAATAACTTTCATTTCTGTAACAACTGGTGATCCTTTAATATCCATATATAATTTCCTCCATACTATATTATTTTAAGATTAACTTTAACAACAATTATTATTAACTATATAAGTTGCATTAAAGACCTTTCAATGCATATTTTGCATTTTAGTTTATTAATAACTTTGTAATATAACGACATTATTGCAACATATATATTAATTATATTTAAGTAAATATTGTACTACAATTGTTTACATGTACTTAAAACATTAATTTTCAATAAAAATTTCACCACCATTGCAAATATTAAAATAATACTTGCAATATTTATATTTTCCATTTCATTTATTTCATACATAAAATACGTGCTCGTATAATTTTATAATTAAAATTAATATTAACTCTCTTCTAAAATAGATTTCCTTCTTCATCAAATTCTAAATACTCGGGTTCACTTTCTATAACTAAATCAGGATAATTTTTTACTTCCTCATAATAAGCTTCTGACAACATTATGTGTTCTATATGTAAGCTGTTTGGTATTCTTACTATTCTCACATTATCCTTATTAATATTTACACATGTTCTGATACAAATCTGTATAGCCTCCTTATCACTGGCTACAACACAAGGAATTCTTGCTGATTCTAGTACCGTACTAGTAATACAATTAGGATACATTTTTTCTAAATCTAATTTATCAAATATTCTTTTTGTTATAGCACTTGCAAGCCCAGTGCCAAGACCATTTCCATGAGATTCTTCACTTAAACTTAGCATTGCAGTTCTTTGTACCTTTACTCCACCAGAAGCATATTTAGTAGAAAATGTTCCTGTAATATTAGGGTCTACCCCTGTGCCACTATAATTCTTTCCTATTTCATCAACCACAAGTACGTCACATTCTCCAACTATAATATTAGGCATATTAGCAAAGGCTTCTTGAAGTAATTTAGGCTCTTCTTCTGCAATTTCGTCTTTATTAACACCTACGATTTTACAAGTTTCATCAAATGCATTTTCTATGCATGGTATTGCAAAAAGAATTGGTGCATTTTTAATAATTGCATTTCCGATGAGAGGTATATTTTTTGCAATATTATTCATTCCTTGTGAGTGTACACGCTCAGCCCCAACTTGTTTTCCTAGACCTACAGCCATCATTTTCATTATTCCACTTTCATATTTACCTCTAAATGCATTATGTGGTTTTATTCTACAAGAAATAACAATTCCATCTGCTTCTGCTGCATTCTTATCTATAAATACTTCTTGCCCCTCTTCTGTGCATCCAATCATTTTCACTTCCATAGAAGATTTAATTGGACATCCTAAATATTCTTCTGTTATTCCATAACCATTTAAAACTTCAATTTGTCCTTCTGCTGTTGCTCCACCATGGCTCCCCATTGCAGGTACAACAAATGGTTTAGCTCCTCTGCTTGCTATAAAGTCTGTTACTGCTTTAGTTATTATTGCAACATTAGCAACTCCTCTACTACCAACAGTAACTGCAATATTCATATCTGGTTTAATTTGATCAGCAAATTTTTCTTTAGATAATTCTCTTCTTACTTCCTCTGCTATTTCTTCTGGCTTAATGACAGGACGAGGAAAAATTTGTCTCACTTTAAACATCTTTGGTATATAAATATTTTCTAATAATTTTGATACTACTCCACCTTTTTTAGGTTCCATTTTAATTTTTCCTTTCTTTATACAAATCTAGAAGTATTTTATATTTTAAGTATAACTGTGCCATAGTAATTTTTACTTCATACTCTACCAATTTTATTCTTTACTATAATTTTCTTTAATAACTTAATAAAGCTTCCACTCACTTTATAGATAAACTACAAACTCATGATGTGGAAACTCTATTGTTTAACTTATTTAATTTATTGCTTAGAAGAAATTACTTAATACCAATACACCAATTAGTCCAAATACCGATAAAAGACATGTATATGGTGTTCTTACTTTTATAGCATCAACAACAGATAGGTTGAAATATTCTTTAAACATCCAAAATCCTGGGTCATTAACATGTGATGCAAACATACTACCACATGATGTAGCTAAAACCATTAACTCCACACTAACTCCTGATGTTCCTATCATTGGCAAGATTATACCAGCTGCTGTACTTATAGCTACTGTTGCTGATCCAACTGCTGTTCTTACCGCTGCAGCAATAACCCATGCTAATATTAAAGGTGAAATATTTAAACCACTTGTTAATCTATTAACAGTATCCCCTATCCCAGCATCAACTATTACTTGTTTAAATGCACCTCCAGCACCAATTACTAATATTATCATGGCAATAGCTTTTACTGAAACACCTAAGGTTTTCATTACTTCTTCCATCTTTTTACCACGAGCAATACCAAGAGTATATGTTGCAAATAAAACAGTAAGTAATAATGCAATTGGAGCATCTCCAATGAAATTAATATATTTTAATGCTCCTGAGTTTTTAGGTAATATGAATCCTGAAAATGTTTGAATAGCCATAAGAATAACAGGAATCAACGCAGTAAATACACTTATTCCAAATCCAGGTAATTCATCTTCCTTGAACCTTTTTGTAGATACTAAACCTTCAGGAATTGAAGCTTTTACACTTAAAGCCCATTTTGATTTATTATAAAATAATTCTAAAATTATTATAGATGGTATAGCAATCAAAAGACCTAATAGTAACGTTTTACCCATATTGGCTCCATATGTTGTAACAACTAGCGCTGGACCTGGATGAGGTGGTAAAAATGTATGTGTAATTGATAATCCAGTAACTACTGGTAACCCAGCAGACATTAATGGAATATCCATTTCAACAACTACAGTATAAACTATAGGGATTAATACAATAAATCCTGCTTCATAAAACATTGTAATACCAACAATAAGTGCAGTTAATAACATTGCCCATCTAGCATTTTTCTTCCCAAACTTGTCAATAAGCGTCATGGCAATACGGTTTGCAGCACCTGAGTCAGATAACAACTTACCAAGCATTGCACCAAAGGCAAGTATAAGTATTAAACTATTTAACTGACTACCTATTCCTTTATACATAGATGCTGTAACCTTATCTAAAGGCATTCCTAACATAAGTCCAATAACTAATGAAACTAATATTAACGAAATAAATCCATCAATTTTAAATCCCATCATTAATATCAATAATAACAATACACCAAAAGCAACTGTAACTAGTGCCATGTTGATCTCTCCTTCGTAATTTTATTATATACATATTTAAACTTTAATTAATAAATAATATTCATTTTTTAAGTTGCACTAAATTTGAAAATTAACACATCCTTTATTATTTGTCAAAACCTTGTATATTGTGCTGGTTGATTAGAACTCATTTTATTTTCATAATTTTTCGCAACCGTTTTCTCTGCGCGCATCTGTTACTATAAATTCAAGAAAATATAAACTATTTTGAAAATTCATTAATCATTTCTAAATAATTTACACTTACATTATCATATTTTTAACAATATCCTTCAATATTCAACTGCACAAATATTAACCGTTTTCAATGCTTTTTTTTCATCAAAATGCATAATTTTATTTTTTTATTTATCATAAAGAATTTTGTAATAATTTAACTTACATACACAGACTTCTGTCATAATAAACTTTACTACTAATAATGCATTTCCTTTGTATTATTAGTAAAAAATAGTATATTATAATCTAAGAATAAAATTAATTATAGATTAGCAACCTTGCTGTAATAGTCAGTATTTTAGCATAAAAGAAAATATCTTGTGACTGCTTAAAAACAATTACAAGATATCTTCCTAATTTAAATATTTCTTAATTATTAGACATTATACTCAGTGTCCATTTCAAAATTAATTATAGCACTATAAAGCCAAAACAAATCTGTATATTTTCTTGGATTTCTATCTGTCAATTTATATATTTTATCCAAACGGTAACTTAAGGTATTTCTATGAATGAACAATCTATTCGCCACATTATTAAGTTCTCCATTTTCCTCTATCAAAACTTTCAGGGTTGCTCTTAATGCTTTGCTTTTATCATTTTCAGCTATTAACTTATATGTATCCTCCAATTCATTAACTTTCCATTTGGCATTATTTTGAAAAAATAACATATCATACTTTAAGGCTTCAAATATATAAATATTATCTTTATTATGCATCTTTTTCCCAAATTTCAGAGTTTCCTTCGCAATGTCAAAAGATTTATACATTTCTAACAACTTATTATATATTTTTCCTGTTGATATTTTTGTATCAATGCTAGTTTCATCTTTTATTTTAATACTTACTTTTTTTATCTTTTCTTCATATTCTTGATTTTTATTACTATGCTTTGAACATTTATGCAATAATACAATAGTATTTGAATTCACTACAGCTGCTAGTGATTCTTTAAAAGTTCCCTCTAAAATATTTATTATTCTACTTGATATAGTTAAATCATTTTGGATTGAACTGTTTTCAATTTCTAATTCAAAAATAATGATAATCATTGGATGATCATATGGCAACTTGAATTTTTTTATGTATTCATCTAACAGAATAACTGAATTAGGTTTATTATATATTAGTGCGAACATCATTTCTTCTTTCATTCTATTATTCCACTCTAATTCCTTCATCACATTTTCTTGCTCAATCATCATTTCGGCTGTCATTTTAATTAACTTAGCATATCCCAAAACTTCCTTAGGCTTTCCTGTAATACCAATTACTCCAACCACGCTATTTTGAAATTCTATTACAATGTTAGTTCCTTGATGTACACCATTTAATCTCTTACTTTCATTTTCACTAACATTAAATTCTGATTTTCTTTGCAATGCAATTATTGCACCTTCATGAATAGTTCCAATTCTTTCTTTATCTCCTGATGCTATTATGACACCGCTTTCATCCATTATATTAATATTATAATTAACGACACTCATAGTTCTTTCTACAATACTTTTAGCCAATTCTCTACTCAACAATTCCATTTATACAAGCTCCTCCCTTTGTTATAAATACAAATAATAATAAAAGGCATAGAATCTTTCTATACCCTTATATTAATATTTCCATAAACTTATGTCTACATCCACACTTTAATATTCATCTATATCTTTTATTTTAAATTAAACATGAGATTAACTAATCTGAAATTTATCTGTCATTTTTTCAAGACTTTCTGACATTTCACCTAACTCAGCAGCTGATGCAGTCATCTCTTCAATTGATGCTACTTGCTCTTCTGTTGTAGCGGAAATTGTTTGTGCTCCCATACTTACACTATTAGAAAGTTCAGCCATTGTTTTCATATTTAGTGATATTTCCTTTCCATCATTCTCCATAGACTCTATAGAGTTATCCACTTCTTTTATATTTACTGAAATTTCTTGAATAGAATTGAATATTAAATCAAAATATCTATTGGCTTCTTCTATTATTCTAGATCCGCAACCAACCTCATTTAATCCTTTGTCCATTACCAGACTTACATTTTCAGTTTCACTTTGGATTCCATTTATTAAATTGCTTACTTTTTCTGCTGCTACGCCAGATTGCTCGGCTAATGCACGTACTTCTTCAGCTACAACAGCAAACCCCTTTCCCTGCTCTCCTGCACGTGCTGCTTCTATTGCGGCATTTAATGCTAACAGATTTGTCTGCTCAGAAATTCCCTTTATTACTTCTGTAATTTCTCCTATAGCCTTTGAATGTTCACCTAACTTATGTAGAACCTCAGCAATATTATTAACACTTTCTTGAATATTTTTCATACTTAAGTTAATTTGTGACAATGCCTTGCTTCCACTTTCCGAATAATCTGCTGCATTATCTACTACCTTAGTAACCGTATTGGATTTTTCTTTTACATTATTAATTCTTAATTCTAAATTATCTATATTTGAACTAATTTTATCTATACTTGAGTTTACTCTTAAAGCTCCTTCTGCTATTTCATTAACATTTTCAGCTGTAGTAGTTGAAGCTTGTGATTGCTGTCCACATACCTCTGCAAGCTCTTTAGATGCTTCAGAAACCCGAACTGTATGTACTTTAATATTATCAATTAATTCTTGCAAATTGTTAACCATTTTTTCAAAACTTCTGCTCAAAATACCTATTTCATCTTTTGATTTAACATTTATATTCTTAATGGTTAAATTTCCTTTTGCAATATCTTCAGCAACAAATGCAATAAGCTGTATTGGTTTAATTCCACGCCTAATTACTAAATATCCAATAATGCTTGAAAGTATTATTAGAATTAATCCTATTGAAGAGATAATAAGAGAACTCTTTATGCTGTCTTTTATAACAAGACCATATGGTTTTTCAGCACAAATCAGCCATCCAGTTTTAGGATCTTTAACATAACTAATGAGCATATCAGTTCCATCTTTTTTCACACTTACTGAACCTTTATTACCACTTAAGCCATCTTTCACAAAAGCGTAATCGCTTAAATCTTCTCTATCTTCTAATTTTTCTAAAGTTTTGTTAGCATCCGCTAATAATTTACCATCGCTATCTAATACATACACAGTAACATCATTATCTGATAATTCTTTAACAAAATCCTTTAGCATAGTGAGCTGGATAGTCCCTTGCAAAACCCCTGTTACATTTCCATTTTGCGCGTCTCTTATTGGAGTCGCTAATACCGTTATCAAATTACCAGTAGTATTACTTTGAAGAATTTCTGAAACAACTTCATCAGTACCTTTCATAGCAAGCTGAAAAAAGTTACGGTCTGAAGCATTCGCCAATTTCCCATCTGGAACTTTTATGAATTGATTTCCATCTGGTTTTGTAACTACATATGAATCAAAACTTTTATATACTTTTAAATTGTAGCTTAAAACATTATTAATTCCTTCCTTATCATAAGATTGAATACTTGGATCCTTTGCTGCCATCTCAAGTCCATGTAAATCTTCATTAATTAAGGCACTTACTTTTTCTTGGACTAATTCTGTCCTTTTTAAGTTATCACTCATGGAATTTTTTACTGCTGTATTTTCAGCAAAATAAAAGCTAATTGCAATAAAAATTATAAGTGGTACAACACTAGTCAATAATAACACTGCTAAAAGTTTCTTTTTTATACTCATATACAATCCTCCCCTAATTGTTTTTAAAACTAATAAGAATTTCTTCTTAAAGTAATGACCATGCTCTATTTAAAGTTCTTTTTGCATTTGCAATAATAATATCTGAATCTTCTTCTTCCCAAGGTTTAACTTCAAAAGAAACCATGTAAGGATTATCCTCTTCAAAAAACCTTCTTCTTTCATAACTTTCAAATATCTATAAATTGATTCTTTCACATTAATACCTCTTTTCGTAATTAAATAAAGATATTTGCAGAATTATATACAAAAACTTTATTCATTTGTATACTTAAACATTTATTTACTATATATATCGGAACTTCAAACTTAATACACCCCCATCAACTTCCACCATAGCATTCCAATTCCATACCAAATAATAATATGAGCTATCGATACAATAAATCCTACTTTCCACCATTTCTTTTGGTCAATATACCCTGTCGCAAAGAATACGCTGCCATGAGCCACTGCATAATGAGTTAAGCCTGAACTTAATGCCGACATATTAGTTAATAATACTATAGATATTATCGGAGGAACCCCAACACTTATTAATATTGCTAAAAATGCTGAAAATAGTGCAGTAAAGTGAACTGTATTGCTTGCAAATAGATAATGGAGATAATACATAGCTACTGCGACTATAAATAATGCAGCCCACCAAGGAACTCCAGAAATATTTTTCTTAACTCCTCCGCTTATCCAATCAACAACACCTAACTTATTTAATTGACTTGACATCATCATAAAAGATCCCTGCCAAATCAATAAATCCCAAATCTCTTTTTTTCCAGTAAATTGTTTCCACGATACGATTCCTGTGGAAATAGCCACTACTAATCCCAAAACTGCTACAGTTGTAGAATCTATATTAAGCATACTTCCAAACATCCAAAGAAGTAGTACTGTAACAAATAACACAATCATTATTTTTTCCGATTTTTTGATTTTACCTAACTCCCCTAGCTTTTCATCCATTATGTCTTTAACATTATGTACTTCTTTTATTTCGGGTGGACAAATAAAATATATAATTAATGGTATTAAAATAAATCCAACCACACAAGGTCCTACTCCTACTAAGAACCAGCTTTGTAATGATATTTCTGCATCAACACCTAAACCTTTTGCCATGGTGATTGCTAAAAAATTCACAGCGGATGCCGTCATAAAAAACGATGATGATATGAAATTACTATGTAATGCTGTTAGTAATAAAAATTCTCCTGCTCTTTGCTGGGTTCCGTCTTCTGCTTTTGAACCATATCCTTCTGCTAAAGATCGAGCAATAGGGAGCACTATCCCCGCCGATCTTGAAGTTGCACTTGGAACAAATGCCCCTAATATAATTTCACATAAAACCAATGCATATCCTGCTCCTATGGTTCTTCTACCGATCAATTTAATAATGTTGTAAGCAATTCTCTTTCCTAGACCTGTATTTGTAATTCCCATTGAAAGACAATCCGCGCACACTATGAGCCAAATAAGACTTTCACTATATGAGGAAAATGCTGTTTTGACTGTAATTATATGTGTAAAAGTCAATACAAAAATTCCAATAAAAGCTGCGAGTCCAACTGAGGCTGCTCCTATAGCACAAGCCACTATAATTGACATAAATACTGCTAGGAGGTACCACCCCTCTTGTGGTATTTGAGTTGGTCTAGGCATAAAACAAATAGCAATTCCAACAATTACTGATATAATAAGTGGAATTACTTTTACATTTGGTTTAAGAGTTTCCTCTTCAGTTTTTATACTACATACCGACATATGAAATCCCCCATTAATATAAAGTCTAAAATTAAATTCACCTATATTTAAATTATGCTATTTTTTTACTATTAGCTCAATATTCAATATTACAATTGTTAACTGCTGTTAATATATTTTTTTGTTCATTTGCACATTGTAAACAAGATACAATATGTGTTTTTTTGTGATTTATAACTATAAAAAATAAGGCATAACTACTACTGCTAATAATAGACATAAATAATTCTTTTAAAGGAATTTACTGCGCTCATCAACTTCTCTAATCAACCTTTTGCTAATTATACTCAAAGTTAATTTTTTAACGAAATATTATATTCGTTTTCAGAAACGATTTCAATATATTCAATATATTCTTAACATTAATTTTACATATTATTAATTTTTTGTTCATACTATATAACGTTTTCTTCAATTTTTTTCCTTTATTTTTATGTTTCAAAGTACTATTATAATAATATAAAAAAATAGATAAAAGAGGAAAATTTATGGAAAGATCAATTAATATACATTCAATTATAAAAAAAATTCTATCTAATTATGATATTGAGAAAATATTAAAAAGAGCTGAATTATTTAGTTCATCAGATTTTGCAGAAACATTTATTTGCTTAGATAAAAAACAATCAGATAAATAATAAGTTCATTTACCAGCTTATTTAAATTTGATTAAAGAAAATAGATAAGGTAATTGATATCAATAATTAAATTAATAAACATAAAAAAGCAAATAGAAAAAGCCTATAATTTAAATTATGAAGCTTTTTCTATTTGTTTTTTTGTCTTTTACAAAATAGGAGATATGCGTATGCATAATCCCTATTTCTAACACACTATTACCTCAATCACTTTAATATACCTTAATTAAAAACCCTGACAACTACCAATTTCTTATTATGTAATTGGAGCTGGATTGAAGATACACAAATCATTGTGCAGCTCATATTTTTCTGCACTAGATTTTGCTCTTCCGCTTGCAACCTCAATTATCTTATTAAATAGTTCTGTTCCTATTTCCTGTATTGTGGCATCTCCAGTTGCAATTGGACCAGCATTTATATCAATTAAATCCTGCCACATATCTTTCATATCATTCCTAGAACATACCTTTATTACAGGAGCTGCTGCCAAACCATACGGTGTTCCTCTACCTGTCATAAATACTTGAAGGGTAATACCTGATGCTAACTGACATGGACCACATACAATATCACTAGCTGGTGTTGCTGCATATATAAGACCTTTTTTATTAGGTCTTTCACCTGGTGATAAAACTTCTACTATTGGAGAAGTTCCTGACTTTGCAATTGATCCCATAGCCTTTTCTACTATATTTGATAGTCCGCCTTTTTTGTTACCTGGAGTAGGATTAGCACTACGATCAACTTTCCCATTTAATAAATAGTTATCATACCATTTCATTTCAGCTGCTAGTTTTTTGCCTACTTCTTCATTTATACAGCGTTCCCCAATGATATGTACCCCATCACGGACCTCGGTAACTTCAGAAAACATTACTGTAGCACCTGCTTGAACTAGCATATCTGCTGCATATCCTGCGCTTGGATTTGCTGTAACGCCTGAGAAAGCATCACTACCACCACATTGCATTCCAATGCAGAGTTCTGATAATGGGAGAATCTCCCTCTTTCTCATGTTTAGCTTAGCCAATTTTTTTTCAGCCATTTCCATTAATGCATTTATCATGGCATCCATTCCCTTTTGTTCTTGAAGAACAATAACATTTTCAGAAGATATATCTGCTTCATCTAACAGCATCTCAACTGTTAACTTTTCACAGCCTAAAGCTACTACCATTACTTCCCCGCCAAAATTAGGATGCTTCACAAGATTTTTCAAACTTCTAATTGGAACTTTAGCCTCTGGTGCATTAATAGCAACTCCACATCCATATGCATGATTAATTGGAACTATATCATCCACATTAGGATACTTTGGAAGTAATTCCTCCTTCATTTTTTTAACAGCTACATTTAAAACGCCTGTTACACATTGTACTGTTGTGCTTATTCCAAGAATATTTCTTGTACCCGCATAACCTCCATTTGGATTTTTATATCCTTCAAAAGTCTTAATCGGAGCCTCTGGAAGATCTGTAGCAATATTTGTTGCAAATTCCATTTCATCTACAGAAGGCGGCATAGGAAGTTCTAACATTTTCTCATTAATCCAGTCACCTTTCTTTATTGGATTAATAGCATATCCTAAAACGATTCCATAACGGACAATCTTTTCCCCCTTAGGAATATCACATAAAGCAATTTTATGACCTTGTGGGATATCTTCATTAGCTAAAATATTATCCATGACTTCTGTTCCTGCCGGTATTGTATTAACTGCAATCGCTACATTATCCACATCATTAATCTTTATATAAGTTTTTATACTCAATATACTCCATCTCCTTTCTTGAATTTTAAACCAAAATTAATAATAATTTTAATTTGTTTTTTCTTTGATTTTATTGTATAAAATAAGTAACTATTAATCAAATTAATTAAAATAAGACTACTCTTAGAAAAACTTATAGAAGGTGATATGTTTGGATTTAAAACAACTTGAATACATGGTTAAAATTTCAGAAGAAAAGAATATTACAAAAGCTGCTGAAAAACTCTTCATTACGCAATCAGCATTGAACCAACAGTTGTTAAAATTAGAAAAAGAATTAGGTGCTTCCTTATTCTATCGTTCTAGAACTAATTGGCATTTAACTGAAGTTGGTGAAATATACATATCTGCTGCCAAAGAAATTCTTGGTTTAAAAAAAGAAACATATAACAAAATCAGTGACTTAATTAATCTAAAAAATACTCATTTGTCCATAGGTTTAACTCCTGAAAGAGGAATATCTATGTTCGCATCAGTTTATCCTGAATTTCATAAATTGCACTCAAATGTTATTGTCGAACCAATGGAACTTAGCGTGAAAGAACAAGAGGTTATGATTAATTGCAGGGAATTAGATTTAGGATTTTTAACCTTATCAGATAATATTCAAAAGACTGATTTCTCATATAAATATATTTTAAATGAAAACATTATAGTTGCTCTTCCTTCTTGTCATCCTCTAGCTGAAAATGGAAGCAGATATGGTGATTTTCTTAATGAGATTGACTTAAAATTATTAAAAGATGATGAATTTGTATTGATTTCAAAGAGCAGCACAATCCGTGATGCTGTAAATCCATTATTTCAAGCTGCTGGCTTTACCCCTAATGTATTATTTGAAACAAGAAGTTGTCAAACTTTAATTAATATGGTTGAAAAAAATTTGTGCTGCACCATATTGCCAGAACATTATGCTATAGATTCCAATAATATTGCGTACTTCTCTCTGCCACAAAAACCCCAATTAAGAATTGTTGCCGTACACAAAAAAGGTGTCTACTTAAGTAAATCTACAGAAGATTTTATCAAACTTGCTTCGATTTATTGGAATACTTTAAGAAAAAATTTCAATCTTATTTAAATTTAAATTTACTTAGAAATATTCTTATTTAGTTAATTTCTCTAGTTTCCATTTAGATTTTTGCAATGCAAAAAGCCCTGAAATGAATTAATCAGCATTTCAAGGCTAATTTAAAAATAAATATTATCAACACCAAAATTCCTAAAATAACATTAAACTTTTAATATTTATTTTATACTGATATGTATCTTACTTCATCTATCGCTAATGCAACAACCCAATAGTATTTTTATCTTATAGTTTTAAGAAGTTAAGGCTAAATTCTGGATCTTGAGATTTTTCTAATTCTTCTCCTAAATCCCTAAGAAATATTTCCGCAGCTAGAGATATTTTTCCTTCAAATAAATGACCACCTACAATATTAAAGTTTTTATCTGATAATGTTATATGATTATGAACAAGAACATCACCGTTTGATAATCTCCCAACATTCCCCACAAGACTTGTTATTTCTAAATATTCCTCAATATCTTTAGTTTCATATACTTTTTCTTTTGGGTTAAACCATCCTAATTTAACGCTAGAAATTGCTCCAATTCCTGTGAAATATCCACCTCTAACGTTTTCACTTTTACATAATTTAGTAATTTCCTTAACTAAATCATCGCCTTTATCCATCTTTATTACATAATCGGAATTTATTTTTCTGAATTTCATGTACATCCCTCCAATTATTTTTAATTTCTTAAATTTAAAAGTTTTAAATTTAAGAAATATATATATTTCTGTGTTACAAATATAATGCTTTTACACACATAAATCATTATGTATTTGCATAAAGCTTAACTATTATCGTTACATTTTTTTGTGCATATTACTAATTTAAATTTATATTTATTATTTTATAATTATGTATAAACTTAAATAAATCGCAATATCTTTATAATATTTGTAGTTGCTTATTATATTTTTTCTCATAATGTTATTAATTAAACTACAGATATTTAGTACAAAATCTATTGATAAGAAAAAACTTAATTATATTATTCTTATCTTTATTACAAGGAGATTAAAAATGGAAAAAATAAATATACTTGGTACAGGATCTGCTATGGTTACAAAATGTTATAACACATGTTTCACTTTATCTAAAGATAATAAGCATTTTCTTATTGACGCTGGTGGCGGTAATACAATACTCACCAATCTAGAAAAATTAAATATTTCTATTAACCAAATACATAATATGTTTATATCACACAATCACAATGATCACATACTAGGCAGTATTTGGGCTATCCGTGCTGTAGCTCAAAGTATTTTAAATTATAAATATGCAGGTAACTTAAATATCTACTGTCATGAAACATCTATAACTGCGATAAAAACGATTTCTTCATTTGTTCTTCAGAAGAAATTTTTAAAACTTTTTGATGATAGAATATTATTTAACAAAATTAATGATAATTATTCCACTACCATACTAGATAGACCTACTACCTTCTTTGATATACACAGTACAAAGGATCTTCAATATGGATTTAAGACAACACTCAAAAATGGTAAGACTTTAACATTTTTAGGAGATGAACCTTATAGGGAAAACGTAAAAAGTTATTGCACAGACGTAGATTATTTACTTCACGAAGCATTTTGCCTTTATTCACAACGAGAAATATTCAAACCGTATGAAAAGCATCATGCTACAGCAAAAGATGCTTGCAAAAATGCTCAAAAATTAAATGTAAAAAATATTATTTTATATCATACAGAAGATAAAAACTTAGAGAATAGAAAATATCTATATACAACTGAAGGCAAGAAAGAATTTTCCGGCAATATATATATGCCAGATGATTTAGATATAATAGAATTATAGATTTAATAAGGCTATATTAGATATGATATACACATGGATGAGATACATTATTAACTTCATAAAATAGTTAACAATTTTTCTAACTCATCTTTTCAAATCATAATAATAAAAAATTATACTTTATAATTGATATATATATACTATATACAAAAGCAGCTATTATAAATAATATTTTTTATAATAGTTGCTTTTTAACATCAAATTGTTATATCAATCTATAGATTCGTAGCATAATGATGCTTGGCTTTCTAATACACTTCCAATATATTTAGCCACTTCAACATGTACCGGATGAATTAAGTAAGCATCTAAGGCTTCTAATGAATCATATTTAGTAATCAACATGATGTCATAATTTCCTTTACGTACATCAATCTCTACTTTTATATCCCTAAGAGTTTCAATCTTTCCTTTCATGCTTAGTAATGTATTTCTAGCCTCTTCAATACTTTCCTTGTTATTGTTCTTGAGCTTAATTAACAGATTATTTGTAATCATCTTTATTCCTCCAGTTTTATCTTTAAAATATAGTAGATATCTATAGTTATACTTAACTATGAGATAATTATAATATTTATAACCTGACAACATATAGTCATATTATTAATTTATATTTTTAAGCTGATTAATTAACATTCATTTATCCTACTAAATATAATCTTTATGGCATATTTAATCTTGAATTAGTTTAATTTTTATTCAAAATACACTTTCCTTTTCCAAGACATCCATTACAAGATACACACTTAGTTTTGCTAGTATCTCCACTTTCCCATCTTTTAACTAGGTCAGGCTCCGAAATCAAAGGCCTACACATAGCAAAATATTCGATTGATGTTTCATTCAATATGTTACTCATAGAGTCAAAATTTCTATTTCCTCCAACTAATATAACTGGAACCTTATTTTCTGCTGCAATTTTTTCAGTATACTCTTTAAAATAAAACTCATCTTTAGAATTAAATAACTGATACCACGCTCCACTAATTTCTATTGCATTAATGCCCTTATTAGCAAGTTCTTTACATGTATAGCTTAATCCTTCATAAGTTATCCCTTGATCAATACCATCCATACAATTTATTTTCACAAAAATAGGATATTCGTTTCCAACTGCTTCTCTAACTTCACTATAAGTTTCTAAAACCATCCTTGCTCTGTTTTCAATTGTTCCACCGTATTCATCAGTTCTTCTATTATAATAAGGTGTCAAAAATTGATTTAGTAAAAAGCCATGAGCTGAATGAAGTTCAACACCATCAAATCCTGCTTTTTTAGCACGAACTGCTGCCTCTGCAAAAGCCTTCTGTATATGTTTAATATCTTCTTTACTCATTTCCTCAGGTATAATTTCTACACCTCTATATTCTAGTGCTACTGCACTTGGTGCCAATATTTTTTTGTTTCCTATTTCCCCTGATGCATGGGAGCCATAGTGAACCAGTTGAAGGATTATTTTTGAATCATATTCATGTACTACGTCTGTTAACTTTTTATACTCTGATATAAATGAATCGTCATAAATTCCAAAAGATCCTTCGCTCGGAATATCTGAATCAAGAATATATGTATATCCAGTAATTATCGCTCCTACTCCACCTTTAGCAATATCTCCATAAATTTCTAAGTCATTTTCTGTCATATGACCATTTACAGCATATCTATCTCCTGCTGCTGCTCGAATCAATCTATTTTTCAATTCCATAGTTCCTATTCTAGTTTTATCAAATAAAGTTTTCATTAATAACACACTTCCTATCTTCTAATAGTTATTTTGCTTTTTTACTTTAAAAAATATTAAATATTAATTATTTCAAGATTTTTTAGATTATTTTCAGTATATTATTTAGAGCATACTCTAAGTCAATAGTCAGTTTAAGATTGATTGAAATTGATTTGTAAAATGAAAAACTTAGTTCGTGTTCGCAAGAATAATTTCATCATAGATGTTGTAATTTTCCTTAAAATATTAAAATTAGGGCTTGTAAATCAAGCCCTAATTTTAATATTTCAATATATATTTTTTTAACTTCTTCATAATATACAATTATTATTTTATTGATTTTTTCTTAGATTCTCTTTATTTTGCATAGCACATCCAAAATTATAACCATAATCAAAAGCTTGTTTCAAGTCATCCTCACTTGGTTTAAATTTTATACGAAGTCCATCATCAACAACTTTCATTCTAAGCTGCTTTAATCTTTCTATGATATGTGGAACTGCCTCCCCACTCCATCCATAGCTTCCAAAAGCACTTGCAAATTTATTACAATGAGTTCTTGCAAAAATTGATGTTGTTAAATCCCAAATAGGTTTTAATGCCTCACCTACTATTGTAGGAGTTCCAAATAAAATACCATCAGCAAATTCAAGTTCTTCAAGTACTTTAGCTTGATCTGCTTCTACCATGTCATAAAGCCTCACATCAATATCTCCACTTTCTTGAATTCCTTTAGTAATTTCATAAGCTAATTCCTTTGTATATCCATAAGCACTTACATACGGTATAATTACTGTCTTCTTAGGATTTGGATTAACAACATTACACCACTTCTTGTAGTATTCCATAATTTCGTCTATTCGAGAGTCAAGTACTGGACCATGACCTGTGCATATCATATCAATTTCTAAATCTTTAATTCTTTCTAATGCTTTTGACATAAATGGATTTTTAAAAGGTCCAATTATGCAGTCAAAATAATATTTAAGAGCTCTTAAGTATCCCTCATTATCTGTAACCTTACTTAACAAAATTTCATCAAAGCTATAATGAGCTCCAAAAGAATCACAAGTAACTAATGCTTTATCTTCTTCAATATATGTATACATTGTATCAGGCCAATGTAAATTAGGAAGCATCATAAAACGTAGAGTTTTATTTCCTAGTTTTAAGGTTTCATTTTCCTTAACAATTATACTGTTAAATTCGCGGTTTACAATATTTTTTAGAAAACCTATAGCAACTTGAGTCCCAACAACTTTGATATTAGGATTCATCTCAACAAGTTTTTCTACACTGCCTGCATGATCTGGTTCTGTATGATTCACAACAATATATTCAATGTCTTTAATATCAACTAATTTATTCAATGCTTCCAAATATTCATCAAAAAATTTAGCCTTTGCTGTTTCAAATAAAACCACGCTTTCATTTGTTTTAAGTAAATATGAGTTATAAGAAGTTCCAAATTCTGTCTCCATTACAATATCAAATACTTTTAAATTAGGATCTAAAACACCTGTCCAGTATAAATCCTTTTTTAATTCTAATATCTTCATATAAAATCCCTCCTAGTATGTTTTCTACACATAAAAATATTATACATCTTTTTCTAAGAAATGATTAGAGTTCTTGTGCATGAAAATAAATTTACTTATAAAAGTTCTACTTATTTATTAATTTTACATCTTAAACTTGCTTAAATATTTCACTTATTTCTCTTGCAGCTTCTGCAATATCCTTTTGCGCAATAATAGCAGAAACTATTGCAAGTCCATCAATTCCACTTCCTTTAAAATCTCTGGCTGTGACTTTATTTATTCCACCAATTACTACTATAGGGATAGATACATTTTCTCTTATTTTCTTTAGTTCTTCCATACTAGTTGGATTTGCATCCTTTTTAGTTCCAGTTGCATACATTGCACCAACACCTAAATAGTCAGCACTATCTTTTTGTGCTTTAAGAGCTTGTTCTAGTGAACCTGTTGACACTCCAATAATTTTATCTTCCCCAATTATCTTTCTTACAATTGCTGCCGGCATATCACTTTGACCTACATGTACCCCTGCTGCATCTACTGCGAGTGCAATATCTAATCTATCATTTATTATAAGTGGAACATTGTATTTATCAGTGATTTCTTTAACTTTCACAGCAGTACTATAAAAATCAAGAGATGAACAATCTTTTTCTCTTAATTGAATTAATGTACATCCTCCAATAATAGCTTGCTCTACAGCTTCTTCTAAAGTTTCTGTACTCATTAAATCCCTATCCGTTACAAGATAAATACTATAATCTATTTTAGGTTTCATATATAAATCCACTCCATTTCTATATTAATATTTTTTTATTTAATTTAAGCGTATATCTAATTTTACTAGATATACGCTTAAAACACACTCAAAAAATATCTTATTATTCTTTAATTTTAGCCATTTTTTTAATTATTTCAGTATTTAAATTACTTATTGCATCTATAATAGCAATATGGAAGCTACCTGTTCCAATATTCCCTGCCTTTTCAAATGCAATTTCTCCTGCAATTCCCATTGAAATAATTCCTGATATAGCTGCAATGAAATAATCTGAACCTGCGCCACAATATGCTCCAACTAATGCACTTGTCATGCAGCCAGTTCCTGTTACATTTGATAACATTTTTGTTCCATTTTCAAGTATAGCTACTCTTTCCCCGTCAGATATAATGTCTATTACACCAGTAATAGCTACAGTACAATTAAGTCTATTAGCTAAATTTTTAGCTACATTAATACCTTCATCACTTCCACCTTTTGTATCAGCCTCTGAAGCATCAACACCTTTTGTAGTTGCTTGTAAACCTGCTATAAATTTGATTTCAGACATATTTCCACGTAAAACACTTATTTTAACTTCATCTATTATTCTCTTAGTGGTAGCATTTCTAAATTCTGATGCCCCTGCACCTACTGGGTCAAAAACAACTGGTATGTTTAATTCATTTGCCTTTTTTCCTGATGCAACCATTGATTCAATAGTTCTTTCGTTTAATGTACCAATATTTATTACAAGTGAAGATGAAATTTTAGTAATATCTGCTGCTTCTTTAATATCATCTGCCATAATTGGTGATGCACCTAATGCAAGCAAAATATTAGCACAATCATTTACTGTAACATAATTAGTTATATTATGCACAAGAGGTTTATTATTCCTAACCTCATCTAATA
The DNA here is from genome assembly GCF_002006495.1 of Clostridium sp. BL-8. NCBI lineage: Bacteria > Bacillati > Bacillota > Clostridia > Eubacteriales > Clostridiaceae > Clostridium > Clostridium sp. BL-8. The sequence goes on along the minus strand of NZ_LZZL01000007.1, from coordinate 99,613 downwards.
ATGTTCCTATTTCTAAAACTATTTCATTATTCATAAAACCTTAGCAAGAATTTATCTTTAATAATATCAGAATTCTTGCCAGCTCCTCCCTTCGATAATCAACAGTATTCAACTCATTTTAATTAATTTGCTAAAATGGCTGCAACTTCTAATGTTAGAAATCCACAATCTTATTCCCTAAGTAGCCGAAACAACATAGTAACCATTCTTTCGGTTTATCGCATACACTTAAGTTTATTTTTGATCAAAAAGTTCTACTTTTTCACCATTTAAAATTTTATTAGTTGTTCTTACAGCACACATCTTTCCGCACATTGAGCAGCTATGTTTGTCTTCTGGTGGTATGCTTTCAAAATATTCTCTTGCCTTCTTTCCATCTATGGCAACCTTGAACATCTCTTCCCAATCTAATTTTTGACGAGCATCTGCCATTGCATTATCTCTATCTCTTGCTCCTGGAAGTCCATTAGCTATATCTGCTGCATGAGCTGCAATCTTTGAAGCAATGATTCCTTCCTTAACATCTGATAAATCTGGAAGTCTTAAATGTTCAGCAGGTGTTACATAGCACAAGAAGTTTGCTCCATTAGTTGCTGCAATAGCTCCACCAATTGCTGAAGTAATATGGTCATATCCTGGGGCAATATCAGTAACAAGTGGTCCAAGTACATAGAATGGTGCTCCATGACATAATCTCTTTTCAATCTGCATGTTTGCTGCTATTTCATTTATAGCCATATGTCCAGGTCCTTCAATCATAACTTGAACATCTTTTTTCCAAGCTCTCTTTGTTAATAACCCTAATTCTATAAGTTCTGTAACTTGTCCTGCATCAGTTGAATCATCAAGGCAGCCTGGTCTCATAGCATCGCCAAGACTTATTGTAACATCATACTCTCTAAGAATTTCAAGCAATTCATCATAATGCTCATAAAATGGATTTTCATTTCCTGTCATCTCCATCCAGGCAAATAATAAAGATCCTCCACGAGATACTATGTTCATCTTTCTCTTATCTTCTTTAAATATTGAAACTGTTCTCTTATTTATACCTGCATGAATAGTAACAAAGTCAACTCCAGCCTTCGCATGAGCTCTAACTACTTCAAGAAAATCCTCTGCTTTTATGTTTAAAAGATCCTTTTCAAGATATCCAATTGCATCATACATTGGAACTGTTCCTATCATAGCAGGAGAATATTCAATAAGTTTTTCTCTAAATTCTTGAGTCTTTCCATAATTACTTAAATCCATTATAGCTTCAGCACCAAAGTCTATTGCCATTTTTACTTTTTCCATTTCTCTACAATAATCCACTGAGTCTCCAGATATGCCTAAGTTAACATTTATTTTTGTTCTTAATCCATCGCCAATTCCTTCTGGGCTAAGTGATTTATGATTAATATTTGCTGGAATAACTATTTTACCCTCTGCTATAAGCTTCATTAATTTTTCTTCTGAAATTTTTTCTTTCTCAGCTACTACCTTCATTTCTTTAGTAACTATACCTTTTCTTGCTGCTTCCATTTGAGTTTTATAATTCATTTTATTTTCTCTCCTTTATCACATTTTTTATATAACAAAATTTTAAATTTACAATTCTAGTCCCTAACTTTTAAACCACTATTTTTTTAGAATTCTGTAAAGATCCTATCTTATTGTTAGTTAACTCTTAATTCTTAACTTTTAGCCCTTAGCTAATTTAAATATTTGCTTTTTTATAAAGTTCATAAAAATGATTAGTAGGTCCTACACCTTTACCAAGTTCAAAGCCATGCTCAATTGCAACTGTTATATATCTCTTTCCTTCTTTAACAGCTTGCTCAATACTCATATTCTTTGCTAAGTTTGCTGCAATAGCAGATGATAAAGTACATCCAGTTCCATGAGTATGCTTTGTATTTATTCTTTCCTGTGGTAAAAACATAAAGTTCTTTCCATCAAATAGTAAGTCAGTTGCGTCCTCTTCTAAATGCCCGCCTTTAACTAAAACAGCCTTTGGTCCAAGTTCCTTAAGTTTTAAAGCCGCTTCCTTCATTTCTTCTAAATTGCTTATTTCTATACCTAAAATTTCTTCAGCTTCAGGTAGATTAGGCGTAATTAGCGTTGCTAAAGGAAATAATTCCTTAACTAAGGTATCCTTAGCATCTTTTGATAATAAATTAAAACCGCTTTTTGAAATCATAACAGGATCTAAAACTATTACTGGTAGTTTTTCAACCTTTTTTAAAGCTTTAGCTATAGCTTTTATTGATTCGATTTTAGAAACCATACCTATTTTTATTGCATCAACCCTAATATCATCAAAAATAACATCTATTTGTGATTCTATCATTTCTGGATTTATATCTTGAATTCCAAAAACCCCCATGGTATTTTGAGCCGTTACAGCTGTGATAACGCTCATTCCATAAACTCCATTTGCAGAAAAAGATTTTAAATCAGCTTGAATTCCCGCCCCTCCACAGGTATCTGAACCTGCAATAGTTAATGCTCTAAACATAAAATCATCCTTTCATTTAAATTTGATTAGTACTATGTTTTTCATCTATTGGTGACTCATTCTCTATTAACATTTTCTTTATAACAGGAATATTTACAAAGAAATATGCTATTATTGCTCCAACTGTGCAGCTTGATATAAATGGTATTACATAAACAAATACTGCAACATTCTTGCCTAAAACAATTTCTGTCACTGGATAAGCTAATAATGCTCCTAATATTCCTGTACCAATTATTTCTCCAATCACAGCTATACTTGGTCTTCTAAATTTCTTATACAGAATCCCGGCAAGAAACGCACCCACCATGCTTCCTGGAAACGCCAATAAACTTCCTGTTCCCATAATATTTCTTATAAGTGATGTAATAAATGCATTTGCAAGAGCGTATAACGGACCAAGGGTTATTGCACCAACTACATTTACAAAGTGCTGCACCGGAGATATCTTGGCCGCTCCAATTGGTACGGAAAATGTTCCAAATATCACAGAAATCCCAATTAACACTCCACTTAATGCGATTTTCTGTGCTTTACTTTTTTCCCTCATTTTAATGACCTCCTAAAAAATAAAGTAGATTATTTTTTTAAGATTTTTTAATTGATTAACTTTAAAGAAGTTAAATATTTTAAGCAAAAAAAAATGTATCCCAACGGGATACATTAACAACCATATGCACACAAAAATATTAATATACTTCCCTACGTTGGTACTAACCAAATCAGGTTATAAGAGTCTAGGAAATCAATCTTTCCAATCTCAGCTAAAATATTAGCTCCCCTAGTTATTCAATTATAAAATTATCTTTTACAATTTAAACATTATACCATTAGCCTTAAAACGTCAAGCAATATTTTTAGTGATAAATTATAAATAACAAGCAATACTTAGTTATAAATTAAAAGTTATAAATTATGCTCCTAAAAGTGAGAATCTAGAAAATAATTATTTAAGTTTTATATTTGGTTAGCATAACTTTCTCTGTGAGCTTTATTCTTAACTTTGTCACTTATCATTCTTAACTGATCTAATTGTTCTTTACTAATACATAGTATTTTCCATATCTTTTAACAGGTTTTATTACCTCAAATCCGTTGATAAGTTCACCTATCACTTGATCTTTAGCAACCTCAATTAAAATTGTTTCCTTCTTTTTCTTAACACGTTCTGCTGTTATTACGGCAGGTTTTCTGCCTATGTTAGTTCTGCTTTTAGATGGCATTTTATTTCATACTCCTATTAATATTATAATCCTGAGATTATTATATTAATAATTAATATAATTGTGTCTAAATATATTATTTTGCCTGACTTAAAGCATCAGCTACAGCACTCATGATTCCTTTTGAACTATAAGTAGCACCAGAAACAGTATCAACCTGAGCTGTCTGTTTTGAAATTATTCCCTTAGATATAGTTCCAAAGGCCCTATTATAATAATTAGAAGTATCTTTATTAGATAATGTTGTTATATCTGTTATTTTTCCACCTGCTATTGTTACAGAAATTTTAGTTGTCCCTCCTCTAAATCCTTGTCCGTTTCCTGTATATGTTCCATCTTTATAAGCATTATTATTGGATGTATTTACTGCTTCTGTTGTATTTCCTGTGTTTTTTGTATTAGAATTAGAAGCTGTACTTTCAGTTGAAGAAGTGCTATTAGCACTTGAAGTAGATGCTTGATTTAATGCATCTTTAACTGCACTTATTATTCCATTAGCACTATGTGTAGCTCCTGATACTGTATCTACTGCAGTCGTTTGTTTTGAAATTATTCCTTTAGATATATTTCCAAAGGCTCTATCATAATAGCTACGAGTATCACTATTGGATAGTGTTTTTATATCTGTTATTTTCCCACCTGCTATAGTTACAGAAACCGTAGTTGTTCCTCCAAATCCATGTCCATTTCCTGTGTAAGTTCCATCTTTATATTGTACAGAACTATTGGAAACAGAACCTTGAGAAACCTCATTTGAAGTTCCACTTGATATTACACCTGCCTTTGTTAAAGCATCTGCACTAAAATTACTTAATCCATATGTTCCAATCATTGCTGCTAATGCTACAGACCCTGCTAAATTTTTATTTACATCTTGTCCAAGAATATTTATATTTGCATTTCCTCTAGGGCATATTTCTGTACACTTTAAACAATTGATACAGTCACCACCTTTAGTGCCATCCACTTTATAAAGCTTTAATCCCATAGAACAATTCATAGTACAAGCTCTGCACTTTCCACAATCAGTTTTAGGTTTATTAATTTTTACTATTCCAATTTTAGAAATTATAGAAAATACGGCACCTAATGGACACAAATATCTACAAAAAAATCTTTCAATAAACGCTGCTCCTATTGTAATTAAAATTAAAAGCACTAAACCTATAAATAAGTTATTAAATATACCAGATACGTCAGACATTTGTCCAAACACATCCCACGGACTTGTACTTTGTAAAATATTACTTCCTAATGTCCATGAAATAATTATTATAAGCAGTAATATCACATACTTTGTATATTTTAATATTGAATCAATTTCTTCACTTATTTTAAATTTTCCTTTGAATATTTTTTTAGATATAGCATATACAAAATCATTATATGCTCCAAAAGTACATACCCATCCGCAAAACCATCTTCCCATTAGTATTGTTATAAGCATCACAGCTGTGAATTCTATTAAGCTTGGAAATGCTTGAATGAAATTAAAATTACCTTCTATAATCATTTTGTACACTGTTTTTACTTCACTAAATGTCATGGAATAAAGTCCAGGCATTATAAAAAACATAATTATTTGTACAGCATGCCTTAAAACTTGTGATTTCTTTATTTTCTTAGCCATCTCTTTTTCTCCTTCTAATAAAATCTTATATTTTTATAACTGCAAATATTTTTATAGCTGCAAATTAAAAGAGTTAAGCATCATTTATCCTATTATTAGTTATCTCTTATTAAATGTTAATTTTTTATTATTAGAAAAAACACCACTTGCCCTAAATGCGATATTTAATCCTTTCAACAATAAAAATTATAACAATTAAACCTTAAGACAACCTTAGTGTAAGCTTAGAATTTGCTGAGAATAGCTAAAAATGTGAAATTAATAGAGAATTACACTTGTAAAACCCAAAAATAATAGACAATCTTATGATTGCCTATTATTCCGCTATTGTATCTTATTCATTTTCTGATGTAAATTCTTTATCTGTTACCATAAAAATTTCATTAATGCCTGATGTGGTATATACTTTTTTATCTTCTGTAACTAATATTGCTTCAACACCCTCAATTGACTCTATAATCCTTAAGGACTTCTCTACTCCAAGAATATATATTCCTGTTGATAATCCATCACCATCTATAGAATTATCTGATATAATAGTTGCACTTATAATTTCACTTTCTGATGGGTATCCAGTTTTAGGATCAATTATGTGATGAAATCTCCTTCCATCTTCTATAAAATATCTTTCATAATTTCCTGAAGTAACAATTGACTTATCCTTAACACTTAGAATCCCTATGAATTCCCCCCTAGGTTTAAAAGGATTTTGAATTCCAACCTTCCAAGATGTATTATCCTGCTTATTACCTAATGCAAAAATATTTCCACCTAAATCAATTAATGCACTTTTAATATTATTCTTTATAAAAATATCCCTAACTTTATCAGCAGCAAAACCTTTTGCTATGCCTCCAACATCTAAGGCCTGTTTCTCTTGTTTTAACTTTATTGAAGAGTTACTTTCCTCCAAAATAACATCATTATAATTCACAAGCTTTAATACCTTGTCTATTTCAGACCTTTGTGGAATTCTTTCATCCTTTGTGCCTATTCCCCACAATTTCACTAAAGGTCTTATTGTAGGATCAAAAGTTCCCTCTAGAATTTTACTATACTCTATAGCTTTCTTAACCACAAAATATGTATCATAACTTACGATTTCAGCCTTTGCTCCAGCCCCCAAATTTATTTTTGATATTTCGCTGTTTTCCTTAAATGCTGACATTTTATCATCAATATCATTTAACTTTTCAAAGGCTTCATCAATTGCAGCTTCTGGTGCATTTCCATATGCTCTCAAATTAATTAACGTTCCAAGAACATAACCGCTTCTAGCCGCTTCATGCATTTTCTTACTCCTATTATATTTATTAATAAACTTACTAATTAAAAGAAAAATAATAACTATTGCACATATTACTAATAAAATATTTATAATACTCACCTACCAAACATACTATTAATTTTATAATAATCAAATCATACCAATTAAGTCTTAGTTTATCCTTAGTATAAGCTTAGAATTTACTGAGAATTTATTTGTTTATTAAAATAAAGGATACTCTGCCTCTTCAACTAATATATAGTCTTCAACCAAAAAGTATCCTTTATTGTTTATTAATCTTCTACTCTCATATATACTTTAAATGTTGTACCAACATTTACTTTACTTTCTACTTTAATTTTTCCTCCATTGCTATCTATTATAGCTTTAACTATAGAAAGTCCCAGACCATAACCTCCTCGTGTTCTTGATCTGTGTGCTTCACTTCTAAAGAATCTATCGTATATTTTTACAATATCTTTTTCCGGTATTCCTATTCCATTGTCTGTTATTCTTAGAACTGCAAAATTTTCATTATCCAAGTTTTCTACATATGTAGCTATAGTTATAATCCCCTTTTCACTATCCGTGTGAAGTACAGCATTTTGAGTCAAATTAAATATAACCTGCTTCATTTGATCTCTATTTATAATTGCTTTTACATTATCTGTGAATTCAAGCTGCAATGACCTATTTTTACAAAGTATCCTAAGCTGTGGTTCAACTTCCTTAATTACTTCATTAATATTTTCTATTCCCACTTCTACAACTGGCTGTCGATCCAGCCTAGTTAAAATTAAAAGATCATTTACCAATTTTGTGAGTCTTTCACTTTCTATTAATATGCTATTCAATGCTGAATCTAACTGCTCTTTGTTTTTAGCTGCTCCTCTTAATAAAACCTCGACAAATCCATGAATTGAAGTTAATGGTGTTCTTAACTCATGGGAAGCATCGGATACAAAACGTCTCATCTTTTCTTTAATCTCCCGTTCATTTTCAAAGGATTCCTCTATTCTTGCAAGCATAATATTAAATGATTTAGCCAACCTATCTATTTCTAATTGTCTGTTTTCTTCTTTAAGTCTCTTATGTAAATCAGTTACTCCTATGCCTTCAACTGTATCTGTTATATTATATAATGGCTTTAACGTTCTATTAAAAATAGTGGTTCCGAGTATTGTACCTATTATAAGAATCAAAACTGAAATACTGGTGTGCATATATAGCTGTCTATCTAATATGTCTGAAATATCTTGTATAGGTGTACTTAATTGTATTAATCCAGTTGGCGAAGATTGGTCCCCAACTTTTCTCCATGCAACCATTTGATAATTATTATTCTTATCTTTTACAATTTCATAGGTATGCTCTAAATTATCAGGTTTATTGCAGATACTTATATATTCTTCTTTGGAAAATATCGGCACCGGTATAGTTTTTATTTTCTTTTCATCTCTCTCTTTGGAATCATCATCACCATCTTTATCATCTTCTTTAATTATATTATCTGCATTTGTTTTTTTAAGTAGTATTTCACCGTTTTTATCTATCATAGATAAACTCATATTTTTATCTCTCAAAGTTTCTAATATACTATTAATGTTGTTTTCATCTATATCTTCTATATTGGTCTTAGATAATACATCCAAGTCTAAGCTATGAAATCTCGACTGCAATATCTGTCTTTTGCCTTCATATAAGTAATTTCTCATACTTATATATTGGAAAATCTCCATTGTAATTAGCAAAAAAGTCAGTATAATAAGAAAACGGAATAATAATTGCCACTTTAAACTCTTGACTTTGAATCTTTTTCTTAATTTCCTCATTGTATCACCACTTTATATCCGACACCACGAACTGTTTTAATTATATTATGCTCCTTGTCCTCAATTTTATCTCGTAAGTATCTTATATAAACCTCAACAATATTTTCCTCACCATTAAAATCATATCCCCAAACTTTCTCGAGAATTAATGATTTACTTAATGCCATTCCATTATTCACAAGTAAAAATCTTAATAAATTATATTGAGTTGGCGGTAAATCTAACACTTTGCCATTATATGTAATTTCATGAGCTCTATCATCTATAACAAAATTACCTAGTTGCTGAATATTATTTAATTCAGGAAAACTACTCCTTATTCTTGCATTAATTCGTGCTAAGAGTTCTTTAAAACTAAACGGTTTTGCCATGTAATCATCAGCTCCAATATCTAAGCCTCTAACTTTATCATCAACATCATCCCTTGCTGTAAGCATAATTATTGATGTTTTAATACATTTTTTAATTCTAGAGCATACTTCATATCCATTTATTCCTGGCAGCATAATATCTAATATAACTATATGTGGATTAATTTTTTGAGCTAATTCAATCGCTTCATTTCCATCAAAAGCTGAGTATACAACATACCCTTCTGCTTCTAAACCCATTTTAATAAAATCAACTATACTTTTTTCGTCATCCACTACTAAAATAGTAATTTGTCCTCTTGTTAATGGATTCATAATATTCCTTCCCTTCATTAAAAACATATAACAATTCACAGTTAGTAAATTATGATTCAGGCTCTACATTTTATAATTACACATTTTGAATCTTAGCTTATAATTTTTATTACTTTCCAAAAACTTGCTCCTTAAGCCTTAGTCCTTCTTTTGTTGTTGCTACTCCACCAAGAGCTGTTTCTCTAAGTGCTGGAGGTAAGCATTTACCTACTTTGTACATTGCACTTACTGTATCATCAAAAGGAATTTTAGAAGTTACGCCAGCCATTACCATATCGGCTGTACAAAGTGCGGTTACAGCACCTTGTGCATTTCTCTTAGCACAAGGTATTTCAACAAGTCCTGCCACTGGATCACATACAAGCCCTAAGACATTCTTAATTATTATAGCTGCTGCATCTAAGCTCATTTTAGGAGTTCCGCCCATCATTTCAACAACAGCTGCTGCACCCATTGCAGATGCTGAGCCACACTCTGCCTGACATCCGCCTTCTGCACCAGATAGTGTCGCATTTAGCCCTATGATAGTTCCTATTGCTGCTGCTGCAAATAATCCCTTCAGCATTTCTTCTTCATCTAATTTTAATTCTCTACCTGCTGATAAAATTACAGCTGGTAAAATTCCACATGAGCCAGCTGTTGGACAAGCTACTATTTTCCCCATGGAAGCATTGACTTCTGAAGATGAAATTGCCATTGCCATTGCCATTGTTGTCGCAGTTCCAGTAAGGGTTTTCCCACCTTTTGCATAATTATATAGTTTATGTCCATCTCCGCCTATTAATCCACTAACCGAATAAACTTCCTTTTCCATTCCTTCGTTTGCTGCTGATACCATAACCTTTAAATTTTGTCTCATTTTATTCATTACTTCTTCTCTAGTTAAGTTTTGTTCTTCCATTTCACACATTATGGCATACTCACTTAGTGAAATATTATTTTTTTCACATATTTCTAAAAGCTCTAATCCTGTTCTTGCTATCATAAAATAACTATTCCGCCTTCCTTAATTCTCAATTTTTCATCTTTTCCGTATCTCATTTGCATTACTAGAATAATATTTTTAAGAAGTCTATCCGAAGATTTCGTCCCCAACTTATAGTTCTTAATTCATAACTCTTAACTGTTCCTAGCTGGACTTATTGAAATTGCATTATAAACCAGTTCTATATTTTTAATTTTTTGCATTAGTTCATCGTTTACCTTATTATCCATTTCAAAAATCATTGTAGCTTCTTTACCTTTGTGATTCCTAAAAACTCTCATAAATGCTACATTTATATTTTCACTATAAAGAATACTCGTAACACTACTAATAACTCCTGGAACATCTTTATGATCTATTATTAAAGTTTCATACATTCCAGAGAAATCAACTTCATTACCATTTACCTCTATAATTTGAATACTTCCTCCACCAATAGATGATCCCATAACTTCACAATGTCTATCATCTTTTGTCCTCATAATAAATTTTACTGTGTTAGGATGAACATCCCCCAAATCAGCTTCTTTAAACAAAAACTCAATCCCTTTTTCTTTTGCAAGCTCCATTGAATTTCTAAGTCTTTCATCACTTGGTTCCATGCCTAATATACCTGCAACTAATGCTCTATCAGTTCCATGACCTTTATAGGTTTGGGCAAAAGATCCATGTAATAGGAAAGTCACTTCTGCTATCTCTCCATCAGCTATACTTCTTGCAACTTTTCCAAGTCTTGCTGCACCAGCTGTATGCGAACTTGATGGACCTATCATAATCGGCCCTATAATATCAAAAACTCCTATACCTTTCATATTGCTCCTCTTTCTTACAACTTTTATATAAGTCTATCCTTAGTTTATATATTTTTTATATTAATTAAACCACAATATGACTAATTTTAGTATATAAAATTATCTATTCATATTACAATTTTTATTTTTAATTACAATCAATAATTAATTTTACTACCATTAACTCTCTTTTCCCTAGCTTAATTATCTGTTAAGTTCAATAATATGTAAAATAAATAGAAAGTGTAAACATGCATTAATAAAATATTGATGAAGAATAAATACTCAGCTATACTATTATTGTTAGTTGCTTAAATTAACTAAAACACAATAGGGAGGAATTTCATTGGCTACTATAAAGGAAATTGCATCTCTTGCAGATGTTTCTATGTCAACAGTTTCCCGAGTTTTAAATTTTGATGAAACATTAAATGTCAGCAATGCTACAAGAGAAAAAATATTAAAAATTGCAGATGAACTTGAATATGTTCCATTGAAAGCAAAAAGAATTAAAAGCAAAACTTATAAAGATATAGGTATTATTTACTGGTACAATTATGAAGAAGAGTTAGAAGATCCATACTATTTATCAATAAGGCTAGCTGCTGAAAAAAAATGTTATGAAAATAATCTCAATTTAATTAAATTAACAGAAAATAGCAGCCTGGATGACATTAGCAAAGTCAATGGAATAATCGCAATTGGTAAATTTAATTCTACTACTATAGATAACTTATTCAGTGCTAACGACAATATTGTTTTCGTGGATTTTTCTCCAGATGAAATTAAATTTGATTCTGTAATGGCTGATGTTGGCAAAGCAACAACAGAAATACTAAGATATCTCTATGACCTTGGCCATAGAAAAATTGGTTTTATTGGAGGTAAAGATCTTGAAAACCTTTCATTAAAAAATTCATATACTGATGAACGATCAATTAAATATAAAGAATTCATGATAGAAAAAGGTATTTTTAATCAAAATTACATATATAGCACAGATAAATTTACTTTTAAAACTGGATACAATCTCATGTTAAAAGCACTAAAGACGAAAAACAGACCAACAGCATTTTTTATCAGTAATGATACAATGGCTATCGGTGCATATAAAGCAATTTCCGAATCTAATTTATCAGTGCCTGATGATATAAGTATCGTTGGTTTCAATGATCAACCAAGTGCACAATATATGATTCCAGCTTTAACAACTGTACGAATTCCATGTGAATACTTAGGAAGTGCCGCTGTCGATTTATTACTTGAAAACCTTAACTGTAGCAGAGATTACAATAAAAAAGTTATTATACCAACTGAATTTAAAATAAGAGAAAGCTGCAAAAAAATATAATTATAAAAAAGCCTATGTAACTTGACAGATATACAAGATACATAGACTATTTTATAATTTCTAAAATTAAATTTGTTGTTTCAATATTTTAAATCCATATTTATTTAATTCAATTTCACCACTTACATCCTCTTCTAAAACCATATCTATATAGTCTTCTTTTCTTAATGATATTTTTTTCTCTTCTTCATTAAAGTTCATAATGAATATATATCTATTATCTTTGTTATGTCGCACTTGAGCTGTAACACCTTTAGGTAATTTTCCATCAATAGCACTCTTAATATTTAAATCTTTGATTAACTTTGAATAAAAATCATTATTGAAATCTGCTCCTGCCCTTGTTGCTATATAATATGTTTTTCCCTTTCCATAATCATTAACTGTTAATGCAGGCATGCCCGCATAAAAATCATTCTTATATGTGCCGAGAACTTTTGCAGTTTCTACATGAATTAAATCACAATAATCCTTTACTTCATAACTTTCTTTTAAGTCATCTATTTTAGAATTATTAATCTCTACATAATTTAATTCATTATCATATAGTGAATCTATCTCTTCTGACCAAATTCCAGTAACTTCTCTTAGTGGCCCTGGAAAACCTCCTAAAAAGCAAAGATCATTTTCATCCACAATTCCACTAAAGTAAGTAGTTACAAAAGTTCCTCCTTGTTTCACAAATTCGTTAATTCTATCAGCTACATTTGATCGCACCATATAGAGCATTGGCGCTATTACAAGCTTATATTTTGAAATATCACATTCCATATTAATTACATCCACTGAAATGCCGTTCTCCCAGAATACTTTATAAGTAGCTTTGCAGCTCTCTTCATAACCTTTTTTATACTTTTTTAAACCTTGAGTATCATCAATTGCCCATCTATTTTCAATATCATATATTATAGCTACCTCTGATTCTTTTATTGAGCCTTGAATTTCTTTTATCTTATTTAATGTTTCACCAACTTGTGTTACTTCTCTAAATACTCTAGTATTTTCGTGTCCACAGTGATCTACTACAGCCCCATGAAATTTTTCTGATGCTCCTCTCCCCTTTCTCCATTGGAAGTACAACACCGAATCTGCTCCATGAGCTATCCCTTGAATTGATGCTAACAAATGCATCCCAGGTCGCTTTAATTTATTAATGTCATGCCAATTTACTAGACTAGGAGTGCTTTCCATGACCAAGAATGGCTGTCCACCCTTTAATGATCTATATATATCATGTACAAAACTTACATTTGCCGCTAAGTCTGAAGTACTTTCAAAATCATTATGCCATGCAGGATAATTATCCCAAGAGACTACATCTACTTCTCTTGCAAATTTAAAGTAATCAAGTCCTGTGAATAATCCCATATGAGGATAATTGCCCATAAAATTAGCCGTTACAGGAATATTAGGAGTTATCCTTCTGATAGGAGCAATTTCATTTTTATAAAACTCTATGGTTTGATCTGTAACAAACCTTTTCCAATCCAAATTATGTCCATGCACAAACATTTCCCCTTTTTCTGACGGACTTTCTATTTGTGACCAATTAGTAAATTTGTGACTCCAAAATCCTGTCCACCAAGCTTCATTTAGCTTTTCTAAATTATTTTCATACTTTTTCTTAAGCCAACTTCTAAAAGCATTCTGGCAAAGTTCACAATGGCATTCGCCTCCATATTCATTAGAAATATGCCACATTATTAAAGCTGGATGATCTTTATACCTATTAGCTAACATTTCATTGATTTCATAAGTTTTTTTTCTGTATACAGGTGATGTAAAGCAGTGATTATGCCTCTGTCCATGAAGATTTTTGCTTCTATCACTGTTAACTCTTAAAACTTCTGGATATTTTTCTGACATCCAGGCAGGTCTTGCACCACTTGGAGTAGCTAAAATTACATGAATATTATTTTTTGCCATATCATCCATGATTTTATCCAGCCATTCAAAGGTATACTTACCCTCTTCAGGCTCTATTGCACTCCATCCAAATATATTTATGGAAACACAATTGCAATTTGCAAGCTTCATAAGTCTTACATCTTCTTTTAATATTTCAGGATAGTTTAGCCATTGATCTGGGTTGTAATCACCGCCATGTAAAAATCCATTAATTTTACTATTAGATACTTGGAATTCTTTACTCATAAGTCTTCCTCCAATATTATATAAACATTTTTATTCTATTTAAATTCTGGTAGTTATAAAAAGCTTAGCTGTAATTTCATGCTTGTACAGTAAATCTAATTTAATACTATTTTATTGATCCAGTCATTCCTGCTACAAAATGCTTTTGCATTACAAAAAATACAAATGCAGTTGGTAAAGTTGTAATTACTATGGCCATCATAATTAGACCATAATCAGGTGAATAACTTGATGCTAATTTCGAAATTATAAGTAAGACAGTTTTCTTATCTGGTGACTGTAATGCAATTAATGGCCATAAATACGCATTCCATGCACCCATAAATGTAATAATTGCTGCTGCTGCATAAGTTGTTTTCATAGTTGGGAAAAATATTTTAAAGAAAATTCCCATTTCACCTAATCCATCAATTCTTGCTGCTTCTAAAACCTCTTTAGGAAACGATTTAGTATTTTGTCTAAAGAAAAAAATTAAGAATGCGGTACAAAAACTTGGTAAAACTACAGCCCATATTGTGTTTAGTCCTAAAAAACCTAATGGTGAATTTTTTATGCCTGCAAAAAACTTAAATAGTGGAATCATTAAAGCAGAAAATGGAATCATCATTGATAAAAGTAAAATGTTAAATACTCTATCTCTAGTTTTCGATCTGAATATTTCAAAACCATAACCAGCTACAGATGAAATTAATAACGCAAATATGGTAGTTAAAATTGCAATTTCTGCTGAATTAATTAATGAAGTGACAAATCCCAAATCTGGCTTCAAAAGATTATTTAAATTTTCCATAAAACTACTTCCTGGAAACAACCTTCCTCTTGTTACATCAACTGACTTATTAGTAGCACTTATAAGCATCCAGAAAAACGGGAATATTGAAATAAAAGATGCTGCACTTAAAAATGCATACTTTAATATCTTATTAAATTTATTTGTCATTCTTGTCACCTCCTATTTTAAATTGAATTATAGCTAATACTACTACTATAACAACAATAAGATAAGCCACTGCTGTTGCATATCCAAAATCTGGTGTATATGTGAAACATAAATCGTATATATATTTCGAAATGGTAGTTGTTGCATTCGCTGGACCACCTTTCGTAATATTCATAACTTCATCAAATAACTGTAATGTACCAGTTGTTGAAGTAATTGTTGTAAATAAGATTATAGGTTTTAATAATGGTATTGTTATTGCTGTAAATTTCTTAAATGAAGATGCTCCATCAATATCGGCTGCTTCATAAATTGAGTGATCAATATTTTGTAAACCTGATAAATAAAATATCATGTTATAACCTGTCCATCTCCAAGTTATTGCAATTATTATTAATACTTTCGCCCAAATTGGATGTGTAACCCACTCAATCGGTGTAGAGATAAGATGAATTTCCATAAGTAACTTATTAACTATACCATCTGAAGCAAATATACTCTTAATAATAACTGAATATCCAACCAAAGATGCCACGCAAGGCAAAAAAATTGCTGTCCTAAAAAATCCACTAAATTTTAAAGTTCTATCATTAAGCACTGAGGCAATAATAAGTGCTAAAATAATCATTATCGGAACTTGAACTATCAAATAAATCAAAGTATTTCCAAGCGCTTTAATAAGAGTTGCATCCGAAAACATTCTTACATAATTGCTAAAACCACTAAATTTTAAGTTATTTCCTTTACCTGATTGTAGTGACATTATTAAAGATTCTATCATCGGATAAAATACAAATAATCCAATTAAGACTATGCCTAACGATACGAATAGCCATCCCCATAGGTTTTCCTTACTGTTAAGGCCTGCAACGTTCTTTTGTTTCATTTTTTCAACTCCTTAATATTCATAAAGACTATTTGCTAAATATGTATTCAAATTTTAACAAATAGTCTTCATAAATTTCTATTTTTTTATTATATCTATCTTATTGTTATTTGTTTACAGCAGCTTCTGCCTGGGCTTGAGTCTTTTTAAGAGTTTCGTCTATATCAGCTCCACTAACAATAGCCTGCATTCCTTCTGACATAACACTTTCTAATTGATATGTGTAAAGACCATAGTTTACAGCTGGAACTTTAGTAGTCCAATCTGCCATATCCTTAAATACTTCTTGGTTACCATAGAATGGTACAGGTTTACTATAGTTTTCACTTGTGCTTGCTGATTTTAATGTACTTACTAAACCAATTTTAGGTACTAATTCATTCATTAAATCATTATCAGATGCAAAAGTGCTTGCTAGGAAATCTGCAGCTAAATCCGAATTACCTACTTTATCTAATACATACCAACTACTACCACCACTATTAGATGCATTTACTGATTTTGGATTTGCGCCTAATCTTGGAATAGCTGCTACTGCCCATTTTCCACTTTGATCTTCTGCTTTTTGAATTGAAGAAGAAATCCAGCATCCACTTGGTACAGTTGCAACATCACCTTTTTGGAAGGCTGCTAGAAATGCATCCCATCCAGAAACTTGTTTTGTAATACCTGCATCAACCATTTGTTTGTATATTACAATAGCTTGTTTTAACGCTTCATTACCATCAATATTTACTGTTTTGCCATCTGGTTTTACATACCAAGAACCAGCTGACTGCATCATAATTCTAAGTTGATTTAAATCACTTGGATCAATTGTAAGCATTGCTTTTCCAGTTTTAGCTTTTACAGCTTTACCTATTTCAATATACTTTTCCCAAGTAAGATTTTGCATATCTTCTTTTGTATATCCAGCCTGTTCTATTAGGTCTGTTCTATAAAACAAAGCCGCTACCCCACTATCAAATGGGACTCCATAAAGCTTGTTCCCCTGCATCATGCTATTTAATTTGAAATCTGCAAATTTTGATTTATCTACTTTATCACTTAAATCTTTAATTTCACCTGGATAAGATTGTAAATAATTTTGAATTCTATAATCTTCTATTGATACAACATTAGGCAATCCATCATAGGTTCCTGAAGATAGAGATGTATTTAACTTTTGTACTATATCATCTTGAGCCATACTTACTACATTAATTGTTACATCAGGATGATCTTTTAAATATCTCTCCTTTGCTGCATTTACTGCTGGAACATTAAAGGTATCATCCCAAGTCCAAACTGTAATTGTCTTGTCATCTTTTCCTTTACTTGATGTTGAGTTTCCTCCTGATGTTGATGAGCCGCATGCCATTAAACTAAATGCCATCATGCCTGTTATGACTACTGCCATAATCTTTTTTAGTTTCATAAACTTTTCCCCCTTGAAAATTTAATCTGTTCATGAGTAATTTTCCTGTTTATGGTTACATTATAGCATTTCGCCCTTTGTAAACGTTATGATAAAATTAACAGCATTTTGTTATAATTTTATAATTTAAAATTATGTTACTTGTTATTTTTTTATATTTTTGTACTTTTTTAATATTATCTTTATAGGTTAAATAAATAAAAATAATTAAAGGAATTAAAATATATAAACTTTATCGTATTTCAATTCCTTTAATTTAGGAATATCAAAATAACAAATAAATTTAACTACTTATTTTGTATTGTATTAATCAATATTCATTATTGTACTTATTCACTATCACTTTCATAAGTCTCATTAAATTCCTTTTGAGCTGGAATTCTTACCTTCACAGTAGTTCCTTTACCTAACTCACTTGTTATTGTAATCCCATATTTTTCTCCATATATGAGCTTAATCCTATCATTAACATTATTGATTCCAATACTAGTAAAATGTTCATGCTTTTTAGAAGTTTTTTTAAATAAATATTTTAATTCTTTACTTCCTATTCCAACTCCATTATCTATAATTTCACAAATTAAGATTCCCTCTTGTTCATTTACAAATACATGTATTGAACCATTATCCTTATCTGCAAAACCATGAAAAAAAGCATTTTCAATCAATGGTTGAAATAATAATTTAGGAACAATATACTCTTCACAATTTGGCATTATAAAAAAATTAACATTGATATTATCACCGTAACGAATATGATTTATCAAAACATAATTTTTTAAATTTTCTATTTCCTGCTCTATCGATATCATTTCATTTTTATTGCTGATTGTGTTTTGTAAAAGAGAAATAAAAGCATCTATTGTTCCAGTAGACTTTTCTATATTTCCTTGCCACATAAGCCACTTTATCGAAGATAATGTATTATATATAAAATGAGGATTAATTTGCATCTGCAATGCGTGAATTTCTGCCTTTCTCTTACTTCTTTCCATTTCCATCTGCTTTTTAACATAACTATTCAATCCATCCAGCATATAATTAAATGCTGCTGATAATTCTTGAACTTCATGACTTCCTGCTATAGGAATATGGTTATTAAAATTACCATAAATTATTTTAGGCATAGTTTTGGCAAGTACAGAAATTGGTTTAGTTGTTGTTCGTATTATGAAAAAAGTAATAATAATAAATACAAGTGCAATCATTATGCTAGCTGCCATAATTTCTTTTGAATCATATATTTCATCCAAAACAATATTTTTGTCGATAGTTCCAACTATATTAAAATTGTATGTTGATAAATATTGAGTTAATATTATTGAATCAGAATAATTAATTTTTGTACTGGTAAATTCGAGATTATTATCTAAGTTTTTTTTAGAAATATCATATAGATTTATATCTTTAGTCCCTATTTTAGCTGTTAAATTAGAAGAAACAATAGTACCATCATTAGCTATAATTTCAATGTTATTACCATTTCCAACAAAATGCTCATAGTATTGTTTCAATGTATCTTCACTAATAAGAACATAAACAAAACCATAAGGTTCTTTTGTAAGCTTATCACATAAAACTTTTATTGTTACAAGTGCGCTGGAATACTTTGTTAGATTGGTGAACCCGCGATCTAAATATTGATATGATACCACATTCTTATTTTCTAGTGCTTTTTTTGTAATATCACTATTTAATATCTCCGAAGATTCTACTTCAAGATGATCTCTATTAGTTGTAAACATATTACCATTAATTCCAATAGTTATCACAGAAATATTATCAAAATCTTTTTCAGGCACGACTCTATTTACTAAATTATTTTTCATGTTATAAAGAGTTTTAAAGGTTAGTTGAGGGCCCATTTCTTCTTCTGTCATTGTGAAGTATCTTTGAAAATCTGGAATGTTATTAATTCCATTCATAATATTAATTATTTTATCATTCAATACACCATAATTATTGGCAATTTGAGTCAAGACCTTATAATCAGATCTACTAAATGTGTCAACAAGTATATCTTTTGAAATTTTAATTGTCAACATCCCAATTGAAATGGATACTAAAATTACACTTATAAGCACAACTGAAGCAACTCTAAAGAATAATGTGCTGGATTGAAGATATTTAAAAAACTTTGACATAACTTATGTTCACCTCTTAGCTTAAAACATCCTAAAACCATTATGGATATTTTTTCTTACTTAATCTAATTCTTTTGTTTTGTTTTTCTAAAACTACTTGGAGTGAGCCCGATAAATTTCTTAAAAACCTTGCTAAAATAACTTTGATCTGAATATCCCACCATACTACTAATATCAGCAATAGGAATATCTTGATTTAAAAATTCACAGGCTTTTCGTATTCTTATTTTATTTAAAAATTCACTAAAACCTTCCTCATTATGTGAACTAAAATATGATGATAAGTAATAATAATTGAAATTAAATAATTTTGAAACATAAGACAATGTAAGTGGTTCATTATAATGTTCATAAATATATTGGATTATTTTATTAATCATGTGCGAATTAATTTTGCCTTGATGTTTATCTATAATTTCCTTAAAAGAATTTAATATTAAATCGTAAGATATTATTAAATCTTCTGCATACCTTGCATTATCTATTTTATTAAAACATTCCCGTTTAAGAGAATTTGCTGAGATCTCATCACAATTTAAATATTCTAAAGTAGAAATTAAATTGTAAAAACAATTTTGTATTAAAGCTTTTAATTCGAATTCCATCAAAGACTTATTACTAATAGCTTTATGAATATACTCTGTAAGCATTTCAAAGGCTTTGGAAACTTGTAATATTGAAATCAGCTCTGAAAATCTCTTAAAATTAAATTTATCTATCGAAGAAGCTTTTTGAAATTCTTTTGAATTTAGTAAATGAATATTTCTATTATAGAAATATTGTTGAGTTAATGTTAAAAAATCATTTTCATAGATATCTTTAAGATCTAATATAGAATTAAATTCTTTGCTTATGATAAAAAAGGCTTCATTAAAATTAAGAGAGATCTTTTCAGAGATTTTAGATAATTTATTCATCAAGTTATGGTAGCTTACTTCTTTAAAATTGAGAATTACAAAAATAATATCACTTTCAATATCAACAATTTGTGTTATTAATTCTTTAAACTCCTCCCCATTAATTTCTGCAATAAAACTTTTAATCAACTGTTGACGCCTTTCATAATTAGGACATATTTTCTTTGTATTAATACCAAAAAGACAGAAACACGGATGGAGAAATAACTTATTTAAAGAATCAAGATCAGCATTTATATCATATCCAAGGATTAATCTATTTAATAGATGATTAATATTAATCGAACTCTTAGATGGCAAGTCCACATTTGATATTTTTTTTGCTGCCCGCCTTAAAACTTCAACAAATTCAGCAGGATTTAGTGATGGTTTTAATATATAATCAACTACTCCGTTTTGAAATGAAGACCGTACATATTCAAAATTACTATAGCTGCTTAAAATAAACACTTGTATTTTAGGATATTTTCCTTGAACAATTTTAGTAAATTCAATACCATCTATTTGAGGCATTACAATATCTGAAATTATAATATGAGGCATATCATTTTCAATTATATTCAAAGCTTCCTGACAGCTTGAAGCTTCTCCTATAACCTTAAAGCCTTCTTTTTCCCAGTCTATCATATGTTTAATTCCCTGACGCATGATGAATTCATCATCAACAATTAAAATTTTGCAATATTCCTGCAATAACTTTCACCTCCAATATATTCTTTGATAATGTTTACATTATTATGTTTTATTATATATTATAAAATAATTCTTTTCAATTGAAGAAATCCTCTAAATATTTTTACTAAAGCTTTACTAAAATAAATTGACTTTTTACTAAATGGTTAATAAAATAAAATTGAAAACGATTATAAAATTAATTTCAACTTACAAGCTCATCCTTAAGACTTATAATACAAAAATAGTTCTAAAAGTTGGAATTCATAATATCTGCTCATAGAATAAATATTGAAAGCGAGGTACTTATATGAACTATACTCAACCATCTTTAGAGTGGCTAGAAGATCCTCAAATTTTTAGAGTAAACAGAATAGATGCGCATTCAGATCACTGGTTTTATGAGAAAATTGATCACTTAAAACTAGATGATGACATGCCTCTTAAACAAAATTTAAATGGTAGCTGGAGATTCTCATACAGTGAAAATCCTTCATTAAGAATCAAAGATTTTTATAAGGAAAACTTTGATATTAGCGGCTTTGACTATATTGAAGTGCCTGGACATATTCAACTTCAAGGTTATGACAAATGCCAATATATTAATACTATGTATCCATGGGAAGGTCATGATGAATTAAGACCACCTCATATTTCAAAAACTTATAATCCTGTAGGTAGTTATGTAACTTTTTTTAATATTAAAGAAGATCTTAAAAATAAACAGACTTTTATTTCCTTTCAAGGTGTTGAAACTGCTTTTTACGTCTGGGTTAATGGTGATTTTGTAGGCTATAGTGAAGATACTTTTACACCATCAGAATTTGATATTACCCGCTATTTAAAAGACGGTGAAAATAAACTTGCTGTAGAAGTTTATAAAAGAAGCAGCGCAAGCTGGATTGAAGATCAGGATTTCTGGAGATTTTCTGGAATCTTTAGAGATGTTTACTTATATGCAATACCAGAAACTCATATAAGTGATATCTTTGTTAAGACAGATCTATCAGCATATTTTACTAATGCAAAGCTTAATGCAGCTCTTAAGATGGTTGGAAATGAAAATACAAAAATAAAAGCATATCTTGAAGATGCTACTGGGAATAAAATTGTTGAAGTTAAGGATATTCCTTTTAACAAAGAGCTAACCTTCTCGCTTGATGTTGAAAATGTTAAGTTATGGAGTGCTGAAGAACCAAATTTATATGAACTTTATATAATTGTTGAGAAATCTGATAACTCTTTAGTTGAAGTTATTAAGCAAAAAGTTGGCTTTAGACATTTTGAAATGAAAAATAAAGTTATGTATCTTAATGGAAAAAGAATAGTCTTCAAAGGTGTTAATAGACATGAATTTAGTGCACGCAGTGGTCGCTCTATTACAAAAGAGGACATGCTTTGGGACATTAAATTTATAAAACGACATAATATTAATGCTGTTAGGACTTCTCACTACCCTAACCAAAGCTTATGGTATAAATTATGTGATGAATATGGTGTTTATTTAATAGATGAAACAAATTTAGAAAGTCATGGTTCATGGCAAAAAATGGGGCAATGTGAACCATCATGGAATGTGCCAGGAAATTTACCAGAATGGCAAGCTGCTATCTTAGATCGCGCTGCTTCAATGCTTGAAAGAGATAAAAATCATCCTTCTGTACTTATTTGGTCATGTGGTAATGAATCTTACGCCGGCGAAGATATATTCCAAATGTCTGAATATTTTAGAAGAGCAGATCCTTCCCGACTAGTTCATTATGAAGGTGTGACTCGAAACAGAGATTTTGATAAAACCAGTGATATGGAAAGCAGAATGTATGCAAAAGCTGTTGAAATTGAGGAATATCTTAATAACAATCCTCAAAAACCGTATATTAGCTGTGAATATATGCACTCTATGGGTAACTCTACTGGCGGAATGATAAAATACACAGAACTTGAGGACAAATACTTAATGTATCAAGGTGGATTTATTTGGGACTATGGCGATCAAGCTCTTTATAGAAAATTACCAAGCGGTAAAGAAACTTTATCTTATGGTGGAGATTTTACTGATAGACCATCAGATTATAATTTCTCAGGGAACGGTTTAGTCTACGCAAACAGAGAAGCATCTCCTAAAGCTCAAGAAGTAAAATATTTATATCAAAATATAAAATTATTCCCTGATAAAAACGGAGTTACTATTAAAAATAATAATTTGTTTATAAATGCTGATAAATTTGATTTATATTATAAAGTTGAAAAAGAAGGCGTACTTATAAAAGATGGTATTACAAAAGCTTCTGTTTCAGCTGGTGAAGAAAAATATTTAGGACTACCATTTGGAGATTACAAATGCTCAGAAGAACTTGTATTTACTGTTTCATTAATATTAGCAGAAGATACCCTTTGGGCATCTAAAGGCCACGAGATAGCTTTCGGACAAAAGATTTATGAAAGAAAAGAGGCCATTAAAGTTACCTCTACTCCTACTTTAAAAGTAGTTCATGGTGATGTTAACATTGGTGTTCATGGCAAAGACTTTAAAGTAATTTTCTCAAAACAGGAAGGTGGAATCGTTTCTTTAAGATATAGCGGAAAGGAATTCATTACAAGAACACCAAAAACATATTATTGGAGAGCAACAACTGATAATGACAGAGGAAACAAACATGAGTTTAAATGTGCAGGATGGCTTAGTGCTTCAATTTGCCAAAAATATGTTGATTTTTCAATGGAAGAACAAGTTGATAAAGTTATACTACACTATACTTATGAACTTCCAACAATCCCAACTACAAATGTTAAGATAAATTATGAAGTTACATCTGATAATTCAATTAAAGTAAATATAGCTTATAACGGCGTAGAAGGACTACCTATGCTCCCAGTACTCGGAATGAACTTTAGATTTTTATCAGAATTTAATTCATTCTCATGGTATGGAATGGGACCAGAGGAAAACTACATTGACCGTGCAGAAGGTGCAAAACTAGGCATTTACTCGAGCACACCACTTGAAAACTTATCTAAATACTTAGTTCCGCAAGAATGTGGTAACAGAATTGGTACTAGATGGTTAACTGTTAAAAATGAAAAATGTGAAGGAATTAAATTCTCTTATGAAAAATCACCATTTGAATTTAGTGTTTTACCTTATAACTATATGGAACTTGAAAATGCTCTTCATATAGAAGATTTACCTCCTGTTAACTTTACAAATATAAATATTATAGGAAAACAAATGGGTGTTGGTGGAGATGACAGTTGGGGCGCACCAGTCTTACCTGAGTTTTGCATAGATTCTAGCAAAGATTTAGAATATAGTTTTATAATTTCTAATATATAATTCTGCACTCTAAAATTATATTGCAAACTACCGAAATAAGTAACATTAAGATTAATCTCAATGTAATTGAATATGTTGTGATGAATTTTAAAATATACTCCACATATAAAAAATTATAGCTATATAAATATCGAGCTAAATATAACTGAGTCAAACTCTAAAACATTAAATTGGGGTGATTATTATGACAATAAGAGAAAAAATGAAAAATGGTATGCTATATATTGATGTAGGTGAAGGTCTTGAAGCTGATCGTAGAAAATGTCAAGAATTGTTATATGACTATAATCATACACGACCAAGTGAAGAAATAAGGAGAAAAAATATATTAAAAGAATTATTAGGGGATATAAAAGAACACATTTGGATTGAACCTCCATTTCATGCCGCATACGGTTCAAATATCCACATTGGAGATCATTTTTATGCAAACTTTAATCTTGTAATTGTTGATGATATTGATGTTTATATCGGTGATCATGTTATGATAGCCCCTAATGTAACGATAACCCCTACTGGACATCCAGTTGATCCGACTCTTCGTAAGCCTGGCACTCAATTTTCTATTCCTGTAAGAATCGGCAATAATGTATGGATAGGCTCTAATGCAGTTATTTTACCTGGAGTTACAATAGGCGATAATTCAGTTATAGGTGCTGGAAGTGTAGTTACGCACGATATTCCTAAAAATGTAGTTGCTGTAGGGAATCCATGTCGTGTATTAAGAGAAATCAACGAACGAGATAAAGAATATTATTATAAGAATAAAGAAGTTGAATAATAAAATCTATTACGGAGGATAATATGAGTATTATTTTTGATAACAATACAAAATCATTTCACTTAATAGCTAAAAATACCAGCTACATACTGCAAATTCATGACGAAGGATATCTTGCACATGTTTATTTTGGAAAAAAATTAAGGAATTTTAATTCTAATAATCTATTATCCCTTAAAGAAAGATGTTCCTTTTCTCCAAATCCTAATCCTAATAATTGTGTGCTCTCACTTGACACACTTCCACTTGAATACCCTTCCTATGGAACAAGTGATTTCCGCACGCCAGTCTTTTCAATTCAGCTTGAAAATGGTTCAACTATAACTGATCTTAGATATGAATCTCACAAAATAGCTGATGGGAAAGCAAAATTAGAAGGTCTTCCAGCAACTTACGTTGAAAGTGATGATGAAGCTCAGACATTAGAAATAACCTTATCTGATTCCTTGATTGGCTTAAAAGTAATTTTGTCCTATACCGCTTATGAAAACTTTGATGTTATAACTAGAAATTCAAAATTTTTAAATTGCGGTAATGAAGATTTAAAACTACTAAGAGCTTTAAGTATGAACATTGATTTTAATAATTGTAATTACGATTTTTTACATCTTCACGGTGCCTGGGCAAGAGAAAGAAACATTGAAAGAACTCCTCTATTAGTTGGTACTCAATCAATAGAGAGTAGACGTGGCTCAAGCAGTCATAATCAAAATCCCTTCATTGCATTACTAAGTAAAGATGCTACTGAAGAACACGGAGAAGTATATGGATTTAATCTAGTATATAGTGGCAGCTTCCTTGCACAAGCAGAAGTTGATCAATATAAAACAACTAGGGTTTCTCTAGGTATAAATCCATTTGATTTTTCTTGGCTTCTAAAGCCATCTGAAAGCTTTCAAACACCTGAAGTTGTAATGGTATATTCCTCAAATGGTTTAGGAGAAATGTCTAGAACTTATCATAAACTATACAGAAAAAGACTGTGCAGAGGTGTTTACAGAGATAAAAGCAGGCCTATCCTAATTAATAATTGGGAAGCAACTTATTTTGACTTCAATGCAGAAAAAATCGAGAACCTTGGAAAAATTGCAAAAGATTTAGGTATTGAACTTTTAGTTCTTGATGATGGATGGTTTGGGAAAAGAAATAATTCTAGTTGCTCACTTGGAGATTGGGTCGTTGATAAAAATAAACTTCCTAATGGCTTGAATGACTTAGCTCACCGTATAAATAATTTAAATTTACAATTTGGCTTATGGTTTGAGCCTGAAATGGTATCACCAGATAGTGATTTATATAGAGCTCATCCTGATTGGTGTTTGCATGTTCCTGGAAGATATCGTACTCAAGGAAGAAATCAGCTGGTATTAGATCTTTCCAGAGAAGATGTATGTAATTACATTATTGAAGCCTTATCTAATATTTTAAGTTCTGTTAATATCAGTTATGTAAAATGGGATATGAATAGAAATATGACAGAAATAGGCTCTGCTATGCTTCCTCCGGAGAGACAAAGAGAGACAGCTCATAGGTACATGTTAGGTTTATATAAAATTTACGAAAAGCTTTTAGCAGCTTTTCCAAATGTACTTTTCGAAGGCTGCTCCGGAGGTGGCGGAAGATTTGATGCAGGTATACTATACTATATGCCTCAAATATGGACAAGTGATGATACTGATGCTGTCGAAAGACTAAAGATTCAATACGGAACAAGTATAGTTTATCCACTTAGTACTATGGGCTCTCACGTATCTGCTGTTCCTAATCACCAAGTTTACAGAGATACTTCTCTAAAAATGAGAGGTGATGTTGCAATGCTTGGTAATTTGGGATATGAACTTGATCTTACAAAGTTTAATGATGAGGAAAAAGAAACTGTTAAAAAACAAGTAGAAACCTATAAAGAATTAAGGAAACTCATTCAATTTGGAGACATGTATAGACTTCTTAATCCATTTGAAAGCAATGAAGCTTCTTTTATTGTTGTTTCAGAGGATAAAGCTGAAGCTTTTGTGAGCTATTTTAGAGTTCTTGGAATTCCAAATGAACCAATAAGAAGATTATACTTAAGAGGCTTGGATCCATACAAAAATTATTCAGTTGAAGGCCTCCAGGAAATATTTGGTGGCGATGAACTTATGTATGGAGGTCTTACTATTCCTAATTTACAAGGAGATTACCAAAGTATCACCTGGAGAATAAAATCTAAATAACATTGCCGCGTTAATTGTATCGATAACATCAAGAAAAGACTAATACTTTTTCAGCATTAGTCCTAATCCTTACTGTGCAATTCTAATTATAAAACTACGTTTTTTGTTGCAATAATATTTACACCAGTTTCTAATATATTTTTAATTATAATATCACCTATTTTAACAGGAGCCTTTATTGTTGCTTTGTTGATTTCCTCCATGCATTCTACAATAAGCCCTTTTGGTATTGCCTTTTCGGTTTTAACTGGAACTACTGGTGCTTCTCCGCCAGTAACCTTAACTGTTGAAGTTACTATTCTAACAGGATTTGTAACTTCATTTACTCCATATTCAGCTCCCTTAGGACAGCTATTACCAGTAACAGTTAAACTTTCTTCATCAACTTTTAAATGACATCCCTTAGGACAACTTATACATATTAATTCTCTTTCCATTTTATTCACCGTCCTCTAATGATATTGTAATATCACCTTTAATCTTATCTAGCAGTACCTTACTTAAAACTACTTTTTCCATTTCTGATGGTGCTAAATGAGCTCTCTTAAATTTAGCTATAACTTCCTCACCACTTCTAACTACTAATGCTTTATTGTGATATATATTATTTACTCTCATAAAGATAGTTAATTTATCCTGAACATCATCTATATCAAGTCTTTGTGGTACTGTGTAATTAACATTTGTACCATTTATTATATTAACATATTTATCTTTCTTAAGTTCATTCTTAATATATCTTGCTGCTGAAATACCAGTACGCTTTGATTCTTCTGTTACAAAGTCTACTAAGTCATGAACATGTACTACATTTCCACATGCAAATATTCCATCTGCAGAGGTTTCCATACTTTCACTGACCATTAAACCATTTGTTCTTCTATCCCCTTCAATTCCTGCATTAAATGATATATCATTTTCAGGAATTAATCCAACTGATAACAATAAAGTATCTACATCAAATTCTTTTTCAGTTCCTTTAATTGGTCTTCTATTTTCATCTACTTCAGCTATTATAACTTTTTCAAGTCTTTCTTTTCCAACAATATCTACTACAGTATGAGATAAATATAATGGGATATCATAGTCATTTAAGCATTGAACTATATTTCTATTTAATCCATTTGAATATGGACATAATTCAACGACTGCTTTAACTTTTGCACCTTCAAGAGTCATTCTTCTTGCCATTATAAGACCTATATCTCCTGATCCTAATATAAGAACTTCCTTACCTGGCATATATCCTTCTACATTAATGTATCTTTGAGCTGCACCTGCACTATATACACCTGCTGGTCTATCCCCTGGGATATTAATAGCTCCTCTTGTTCTTTCCCTACAGCCCATTGAAAGAATTACAGCCTCTGCTTGAAGTTCCATATATCCTTCTTCTGAGTTTATAGCATACACCTTTTTATCTTTTGTTATTTCTAATACCATCGTATTAAGTTTAACCTCAATATCTGTATCCTTAACCATATCAATAAATCTGCTTGCATATTCAGGTCCTGTAAGTTCCTCTTTAAATGTATGAAGTCCAAATCCATTATGGATACATTGATTCAAGATTCCACCTAATTCTTTATCTCTTTCTAATATTAATATCTTTTTTATTCCATTGTTATATGCCTCATATGCTGCTGCAAGGCCTGCTGGTCCTCCACCTACTACTATTAATTCATAACTCATAATACTACCTCGCCCTTCTATTTAGATTTTCCTACTAATAAATAAGAATTATCTTTTTCTAACACAACACTTTCTAGTGGAACATTATATTCTCTTGCAATTATTTCTTGAACTCTTGGTCCACAGAAACCGCCCTGGCATCTTCCCATTCCTGGTCTGCATCTTCTCTTTACTCCATCTAAAGAAAGTACTCCAAAGCTTCTCTTTATCGCATCAACGATTTCACCCTCTGTTATAGTCTCACATCTACAAATAATTCTTCCATATTGTGGATTATTCTTTATAAGTTTAGCTTTTTCTTCTGGTGATAACTCCATGAAATGAATTTGCTCTCTCTTAGCTTTAAAATTGTCTTTCTTTTCTAACTTACATCCTGCCTTTTCTAATATATCTACTACTCCTAAAGCAATAGCTGGTGCAGAAGATAAACCTGGTGATTTCATTCCTGCTACATCAATAAAGCCCTTAACATCGTCATTTTCTTCAACTATAAAATCTCCTGTATCCGGATTAGCTCTTAGACCTGCAAAATTTCTTATGCTCTCTCTAAAATTAACCTTTTTAGTTGTATGCATTGAAGCTTCTCTTATAGAATCTAATCCTTCTGAAACAGTACCTAAATCTTCTTTATTTTCTATATCTCTTGCATCAGGACCAACAAGTAAATTTCCATGAACAGTTGGAGTTACTAAAACTCCCTTTCCAAGCTTTGATGGGCATTGGAATATTGTATGACTTACTACGCTTCCTTGACTTTTATCCATTACAAAGTATTCGCCGCTTCTTGGAATTATCTTGAAGCTTTCCTTACAAATTAAATTGTGAATTTTATCTGCATATAACCCAGCAGCATTTATAACAAATTTAGCTTCTATGACTTCTCCATCACTAGTTGAAATCCTAAATGCATCACCTTTTTCTATAGACACTACTTCTTTTTTAAGTTTAAGCTCTCCACCATTTTGAACTGCGTTTTCAGCTAATGCAATTGTATATTCAAATGGTCCAACTATTCCTCCTGTTGGTGCATATAAGGCTCCTTGCACCTCTTCACTGAGATTCGGTTCCATTTCTAAAACCTCATCTCTATTTAGTATTTTTAAATCTTTTACACCTATTTTACATCCATTTTCATAAAGGTTTTTCACTGTATCTAAATCTTCTTCACTAAATGCTAAAATTAATGATCCATTTCTTTTAAAAGGTACACTTAATTCTTTACATAAATCTTCGAACATTTCATTTCCTGCTACATTATACTTTGCCATTAAGGTGCCTTCTTTAGGATCATATCCAGCATGAACTATCGCTGAATTTGCCTTACTTGTCCCCATTGAAACATCTTTTTCTTTTTCTAAAGTGACTACCTTTAAGTTATATTTTGTTAGTTCTCTAAATATGGAACTTCCAATAACTCCTGCTCCAATTATTGCTACATCATACATATAAAATCCTCCCTTTATTTAGTTCACAATTTATAATTACTTATAATTGTGATTTATTTCTGATTTTCTTTGCACAAAAAAAGCCAAGCTAAAAACAGGTGTAACATCACCTCTGTTTTTATGCTTGACTCTAAATTCTCTAAGCATTTATCTTTAATTATGTATACATTGTACCATGTAAATGTATACTTGTCCAGTATTTATTGCAAAATTTTTTCCCGCATCATTTTTATTCTAGCATTACTTTTAATAATACTCAAATTTAAGTATAAATGTACCTCTTATCCAATTTACAAATTGGATACAAGAAAATCAATTTGTCTCATTAAATTTAATAATTTTAAATATAGTGATTTAGAAATGTAATTTCTATAAATACTTATTCAAATACTTCTTTAAAATTCTCTTCTCTACTATTAGACATATCAACAAAGTTATCCATTTAGGAAAATCTAGGGGCCAAAACTGAACATAAGCTCCAATAGCAGTTATTTCAACCATAATGCAAAGAGTACACTCAAGCCAATATATCTATACTGTAAAAACAGTAAACCTTTCAAAATATTGAGTTACAATACCCTAAATTAGGATTATCTGCCCCAAGTTCACCAAGAGCTCTAATAATAAAAAGGTGTTAATCTTACCTCATGATGAGTAATATTAACACCTTTGTTAACTATATAATATTTAATTAAAAATAAAAATTATCTCTAAATGTTAATTAAAAACAGATTCTATAAAATTATTTCACATGGACAACTAAGGCCTTTACTAAATTTATCCAAACTGTATAGCACACTTTTTACCATATCTGATACTGCATGGTCAGTAAAGAATGCATAATGCTGGGTTAAAATAACATTGGGAAATTGCTTTAAATAAAGCATTTCACGATGAGTAACCACTGAAACATTATGATTAAAATGACAAATACCTTCTTCAGCTTCATAAGTATCAATTCCTGCCGCTCCAATCTTTCCTGTTTCTAATGCATTAATTAGATCTTCTGTATTAATCAAACCGCCTCTTGCAGTATTAATGATTATTGCTCCATCTTTCATTTTAGAAATTGTATGACTATTAATTATGTGGTAATTGTCATCTGACAATGACATATGTAAAGTAATAATATCACTTTCACGATATATAGTTTCTAAATCAACATATTCTGCCATACCTTTTAAATTTTCATTTGGATGCCTTGCATATGCAATAGTTCTACATCCAAATCCCCTAAGATTTTTTACTACTGTGCTCCCTATTTTACCTGTACCTATTACTCCAATAGTTAAATCTTTCATTTCTCTTCCTTGCAAATCATTTAGAGAAAAATCATTAACATTAGATCTGCCCATTGAAATTTTAACTTTTCTAATTAGCATTAACATAAGCATTACTGCAAAATCTGCTACATTGTTTGGGGAATATGTGCCATGACTTAACCTAATCCCAAGGTTCTTCGCTGCTTTAACATCCATATGATTATATCCTACACATCGTGATGCTACATATTTCACACCAATTTTTTTTAATTTTTCAAATAAGTTCCTATCAATTTGACTTAATCCATTTATTGTTACATATTCATATCCCTTTGCTAATGATACAGTTTCTAATGTTAATAAATGACTAACAATTGTAATATCTATATTTAATTCTTCTGAATATCTTTTAAAATACTCTTCTTCATGCTTTTCTACTTCATATGCTAAAACCTTCATGATTATCTCCTTGTTTTTAACTTATAATCTTTTGCCAATTTTTTAAATATTGGCAGTGAATTCATTATCTGCTCTGGCTGTACACAATATGAAATTCTTACATGCCCTGGACATCCAAAATCATCTCCTGGCACTAACAGCAAATCATATTCTTTAGCTTTTTCACAAAATGCTGCTGCATCAGGTTCTAATGATTGAGGAAATAAATAAAATGCCCCATCTGGTTTTACACATTTATATCCCATTTCTAATAATGCATTATATAATAATTCTTTGTTCTTCTCATAAATTGAAATATCTGCAGTCTGATCAGCACACCTTGCTACTACTTTTTGAAACAGACTTGGTGCATTAACATATCCAAGAACTCTTCCTCCACCACAAATTGCTGCATAAGTATCTTGAAAATTATCAATATCATCAGGAACTACTATGTATCCTATTCTTTCTCCTGGTAATGATAATGATTTGCTATATGAGTAACATACTAGTGTATTTTTATAATATTTTGTTAAATAAGGTATTTTCACTCCAGCATATGCTATCTCTCTATATGGCTCATCACTTATTAAGTAAATTGCATGCCCATATTCTAAAGACTTTCTTTCCAAAATATCTGTTAATTTTAAAATAGTTTCTTCTGAATAAACAACTCCTGATGGATTATTAGGTGAATTCACAATAACAGCCTTAGTATTTTTATTAATACTTTTTTCAAATTCATTAAAATTAATTTGAAAACTTTCTATATTAGCACTTACCACCACAAGCCTAGCTCCTGCAGCTTCCACAAAACATCTGTACTCTGGGAAAAAAGGTGCAAATGCAATAAACTCATTATCTTCACATGCTAAAGCCTTGAAGCAAATACTAAGAGATGCTGCTGCTCCAAGAGTCATGTATAGATTATTCTTTGTAAAATTAGTATCAAATCTTTTATTAATTGAATTTGCTATTGCTTCTCGTACTTTATCATCACCTTGAGCACTTGTATATCCATGAACTAATGTTGAATCTTCATTTTCTAATATATCTATAATTGTTTCTTTCACAGAATTTGGAGCTGGCACATTAGGATTTCCAATACTAAAATCATAGATTTTATCACGTCCAACAATTTCAGCTCTTCTTTTGCCAAATTCGAATATTTCTCTAATAGTTGATCTTTTGTTTCCTATTTCTATCATTTCTTTTGATAACATAATTAATCCCCCTGTTTCTTCAGTTAAGTTTCTAGTTTAAGCTATAAACTTTCCTGATATAGCCTTGCCTTAGATTTATATTATTTTATATTTAGAAATTTTATAAAAAAAGTCAATTTTACTCCATTATAAAATTGACTTCATTGCCATTAAACTATTTGATTTTGTCTATATAAGCCAAGCACCATAAAATCCACGCTATGTATGCTTCCTCTCTAAATACAGCACCTTGCATAACAATATAATTACAAAAATCTGATGTTAATTCATAATCTAATCTATCAAGCTTTTCCATTTCATTTTTAATGCTGTTTAATTTCATTCTATGTTTTCTTAACTGATTGTTAAAATTACTCTTAACTTCCTCAATTGATAGAGCTTCTGAAAAATAAACTTTAAGCTTAAACATATCTTTTGGAATTAAATCG
The DNA here is from genome assembly GCF_002006495.1 of Clostridium sp. BL-8. Classification (NCBI taxonomy): domain Bacteria; kingdom Bacillati; phylum Bacillota; class Clostridia; order Eubacteriales; family Clostridiaceae; genus Clostridium; species Clostridium sp. BL-8. Next base: position 65,399 of record NZ_LZZL01000007.1, on the reverse strand, counting down.
TCTTCTTCCTTAAGAAGCCAGTTTATTAAATCGCTTCTTCCTTTTTCAGTTATAGAATATAATTTCTTTTCAAGCTTTTCGCCCTGTATTGTTATTTCAAAACTTACAAGTTCCTCTTTTAGCAGGCGGCGAAGTTCAGGATAAATCTGACTATGGTCAGCATACCAAAAGTCAACCCATTCTTTTTCAAGTTCCTTTGTAATATCATAACCTGTCATAGGCTGTCTATTAATCATTCCTAAAACTAAATATTTTATTGTTCTCATTTGAACCCCTTTTTACTTTTTACTTAAATTGCAATTTTGATTAACATCTTTATGTATAAGTCATATTTAAATCATGTTATTTATAACATGTTTATAATATATATTTTTTTATTAATTCTGTCAATACTTTACTAAGTATTTAATTATAACTTAGAGTATAAATAGGCTGGCAGATGGAGTTATTATTTATTTAATTATGCTTTATATCAATTGTATTAACCTATTTATCTAATACAATTAATATTGACAATAGATTTTGTTTTAATTATCATAAATATAAAACATGTATTTTAAAACATGTTTTTATTATAATAAATATTATACCCCATATGAATAAGGAGGCTCATTTTGAATATATTAAATAACGTTAAAAAATTTCCTGGAGGCTTATTAATCATTCCTATGTTTATTGCTACATTAATACATAGTGTTTCTCCAAATATACTACTTATAGGTGATCCTTTCACATCAATTTTCACCAGCAAAGGTACTATGTGTTATATCGGTATAATGCTTTTTATTACTGGTAGTCAGTTTGAATTGTCAAATCTAAATTTAGCTTTAAAAAGAGGTGGTATTTTAATTCTTAGTAAGCTCATAATATCATTTGTATTTGGTATATTGATTGTGCACTTTTGTGGATTAAATGGTTTCCTTGGAATTTCAACTCTTGCCTTAGTAACTTGTATTGCCAGCTGTAATCCAAGTATATATATTGCATTAATGAATGATTATGGTGATGACTTAGATCTTGCAACCTTTGGTATGTTAAGCATTATTGCTGTTCCTGCTCTTCCTATCTGCATCTTAAATATTGCGAGTGGTGGTGGAATAAATTTAAGTACAATACTTGCAACCATGCTGCCTTTTATTTTAGGTGTGATTTTAGGTAATCTTGATCATAATATCTATGATATATTGAAACCTGGCAATAATATTATAATTCCATTTCTAGGATTTTCTCTCGGCTCTAACATTAACATCTTCGATGCCTTTAATGCAGGAATATCTGGATTCGTATTGATTATTATATTCTATATAGTAAATACTATTCCAATGATTACTGTCGATAAATTTTTACTAAATCAACCTGGTTATTCAGCTTCAGCAATCTGTTGTATTGCCGGTATATCAATTGCTATCCCACAACTTGCTGCTCAGGTAAACAGCATATATGCACCTTATGTTAATTCTTCAGTCTGCCAAATAGCCTTCACTGTAATCCTCAGCACGTTTATCACTCCGCTTATAACAGCATTTTTTGCAAAAGTTCCTGCTGTACACTACACACTCATTAAACAAGGTGATACAAAAGAACATAGTATAAGAAACAAATTTTGAATGCAAAGAATAGAATAGGGTGTCGTGATTCACGACACCCTTATAACACCTGAATTTAAAACTAATTCTTGTTTCAATCCATGATCCATTCTTATCAACCTCTCAACCATATTTTAATGCACAGTAGCTTTTATCTTCCAATTTACTACAATACCTTTTTCAATTACTTATAAATATATATTGTAAAATCCTTATAGCAAATTATTACAGCTAACAAAATAAGCTAGAAATATATTTTAGAATCATACATCTCTAGCCTTTAACTTATTATTTTTTTATTGCACCTTAGATGCAATAAGCTCAAAAAATTCCATCCAACTGTAAATTGTTAACTGTTAATCAAATTAATCTTCCCAGCCTTCAGCTCTCTTAACAGCTTTCTTCCAACCATTATATAGTTTTTCCTTTTTATTTTCATCAAGTTTTGGAGCATAAGCCTGACTTACAGCCCATTTTTCTGCAATCTCCTCTTTTGATTCCCAAAAACCTACAGCAAGACCTGCTAAATATGCTGCACCAAGTGCTGTTGTTTCAGTTATTATTGGTCTAACAACTTCTGCTCCTGTAATATCAGCTTGGAATTGCATCAATAAATTATTTCTACTTGCTCCTCCATCAACTTTAAGGCTTGTAAGTTTACAGTCAGAATCTTCCTGCATTGCATCTATAAGATCTTTTGATTGATATGCGATAGACTCAAGAGCTGCTCTTATAATATGGTTTCTATTAGCTCCTCTTGTTAGTCCAAAAATAGCTCCTCTTGCATACATATCCCAATATGGAGCGCCAAGTCCAGTAAATGCTGGAACAACATACACCCCTCCATTATCTTCTACCTTTTGAGCAAAATATTCTGTATCTGCTGCATCATTAACCAATTTAAGTTCATCTCTGATCCACTGAATAACAGCTCCACCAACAAATACTGAACCTTCTAATGCATATTGAACTTTATTGTCTATTCCTACTGCAATAGTTGTTAATAATCCATTTTTACTTTGGATCATCTTTTCTCCTGTATTCATAAGTAAGAAACAGCCTGTTCCATAAGTATTTTTAACGCTACCTGCTTCAAAACAAGTTTGTCCAAATAATGCACATTGCTGATCTCCTGCCATACCTGCTATTGGAACTCTTACACCACCTGTGCCTCCAAGATTTGTATATCCATAAACTTCTGATGAATTTTTAACTTCAGGTAACATTGATTTTGGAATATTAAGTTTTTCTAATATCTTATCATCCCATCTTAATTCTTTTATATTATAAAGCATTGTTCTAGAAGCATTTGTATAATCGGTTACATGAACTTTACCATTTGTAAGCTTCCAAACTAACCAAGTATCTACTGTACCAAATAGCAATTCACCTTTTTCAGCTCTTTCTCTCGCACCATCTACATTATCTAATATCCATTTTATCTTAGTTCCTGAGAAATATGCATCTAGTAATAATCCTGTATTTTCCTTTACATATTGTGCGAACTCTTTATCTTCTTTAAGTTCTTCCACTATAGCTGCAGTTCTTCTACATTGCCATACTATTGCATTGTACACAGGCTCCCCTGTATTTTTATCCCATACTATAGTTGTTTCTCTTTGATTTGTAATTCCTATTGCTGCTACTTCATCCTGAGTAATGCTAGTTTTTGCCATTACTTCTTGTAAAACTCCGTATTGGCTTGCCCATATTTCTAATGGATTGTGTTCTACCCAACCTTGTTTTGGATAGATTTGAGTAAATTCCTTTTGACTTACCCCCATTATGTTTTGATCCTTGTCAAAAATTATTGCTCTTGAGCTTGTAGTTCCTTGATCTAACGCTATTATATATTTTTTCATAATATTGCACCTTTCTTTCTTAACATATTTTATTAAAATACTTCATTAAAATTCTAATATCAAACATCTAGATTAATTTATATCTCTCTTATTTAAATATGGAATATATAAGCATTTGCAGTAAATTTGCTGAAAATTATAGCCACATAAAACATTAATTCATACTCCTGCAATATAATATCTTCTCCTTACTGCCTTGTATAAATTTAAAATCTATTTAGTCCAAATAAACTTATCTAAATAAACTTAGTTTTATGTGGCTTTATTCTCTAATTCTCTATAGCCTACATGTTCCAAATTTCTTTTTTAGTTGTAGATACACACGTTGCTCCTGAATTCAATGCATGTATTACCTCTTCTTTGGTTTCGATTAGTCCACCAGCAACAACTGGTTTATTAGAATGCTCTGATATAATTCCAAGTACCTTAGGAATTATTCCTGGTAATACTTCTATTGCATCACATTCAGAAATCATGTGATTTTTAACAGTGCTCAATGATAGAGTATCGAAAATAAAAACTCTCTGAACTCCTAATAAATCATATTTTTTAGCGAGTTTTACAACCTGTGGTTTTGTGCTGATTATTCCACTAAATTTTGTTCTTTCTTTGATATATCTTATAACCACTTCCTTATTTGTAAATCCTTCAACTAAATCTATATGAATTATTCCTATCTTGTTTTTAGATGTAATAATTTCACTTATTTCTTTAATATTCATCACATCTCCAAACAAAACAAATATAATTTGAGCATCTGAATCTACTGCTAATCCTAATTGTTCTTCGTTTTTTACTGCTGCTATAACTGGATTTTCCTCTAACAATTCTTTAATATTCATATATACTCCCATGTAATTGTTTTCTTTTTATTTTAAGTATTGCATACTTACCTTTCACTGTCAAATCCAAATATTAATAAGTTTTTATAATATTCCATGTAACATTACATAAAATAATGCAGCTAAAATTGCTCCTACAATTGGGGCAACAACAGGAATCCATGCATATCCCCAATTAGAATCTCCCTTATCAGGTATAGGTAATACTGCATGTGCGATTCTTGGCATTAAATCTCTTGCTGGATTAATTGCATATCCTGTTGGACCTCCTAAACTTACACCAATAGCTAAAATTAAAAATGCTACAAACAATGTTCCCATTCCATTTGATAGATTTTGATCTCCCATTCCTAAAATTGCATAAACTAGTACAAATGTTCCTACAAGCTCAGTTATAAAATTAATTGAAGTATTCTTTACTTGAGGGCCTGTACAAAATACACCAAGTTTACTTCCTTTATCTTCAGTAGCTTTAAATTGATCATTATAAACAATAAATACCAAAACTGCTCCTAAAAATGCACCAATACATTGTCCAGCTAAATAAATCGGAACTTGAGCCCACGCTACTTTACCTATTACTGCTAACGCAATTGTTAATGCTGGATTAAAATGAGCCCCACTATAATTTCCAAAAATCAATGCTGGAATTCCTACCGCAAAAGCCCATCCTATTGCAATTACTATTAATCCTGCTCCTGATCCACCTGATTTTTTTAATACGACATTGGCTACAACACCGTCACCTAATAAAATAAGTAATAAAGTTCCTACTAGTTCTGCAAAAAAAATTGTCATAGCATTATCTCCTTTCTATTCTTACAACATTTAATTTATTTTTCCTTACTCTTAAAATGTAGTACATATTTTAGTTTATATACACCTACTTTCAAAATAAATATTTTGTTTGATAATCCTAGAAAGCAATACATCAGCAATCTTCAGCGTTAAGAATTATTTTAGTAAGATTGATTAAAAATTCTAAATTGCTATTAATTTTGCCAATAATAATAGCCACATAAAACACCCTTATACTTTAAACAATAATGAATTCTTCATATTGACTAAATATATAAGCTTTAAATTTACCTAAAATAAAGTAGTTCTTCTAAGTAAATTCAGTTTTATGTGGCTCTTTTCTCTAATTCTCTATAGCCTACATTTACAAAGGGATCTCCCCACAGAATCTAAATGTAATTGTTTTCTTTATGTTATTAGTATCACACATTTATTTCTTAGTGTCAAGGATAGTTAATAATATAACAATCCTTATATTATTTATTTTTTATTCTCTTTTCATATATATCCTAATTAATAGCCCATCTTCATAAGTCATACGATAAAGTGATATTCCATTCACGGATATTATTGCATTATAAATCACTAAAGAATAAAACAAAAGTGGCTACTCGAGAATCGCATTTTTAATAATTTATTTAAGAATAACTCTTATTATATGCTCAATATCTTCCCCCATTGAAGTTATCACTTTTCTTTTGATAACAGGTTGTCCATAGAATTTATATTCTTGTCCATCAATATAAACTTCGCTCACTTTATACTCTCCATATTCTTTATTATAACTATTTATATATTCAACTTTAAGTCGTCTTTCTGCAAAATTCATTTTAATAGAAGCCTTACTTTCATCATTAAATTGCCTTGCCAGAATCTTAGGTTTAAATAATAAATCCCCCATTTCACCTTTTATTCCAAACATTTCAGTTAATACTGTTAATATCAACCAACTAGCTGATCCAGTTAAATAATGATACATACCTATTCCTTTTTCATTTATATATTCAGGCACACCTGGATATATCCTGCTAACATCAAAATTATTACAATGACTGTAAAGTGTATCAATAACCTTAAATCCTTCCAATACAAAACCTCTTTGATAAAGTGCATTTGCATACATAATGTCCATGTGGCTAAATACAGCTCCATTTTCCTTATGTCCATACGCAAATCCAAACATTCTTCCTAAATCAGTTTTTACTTCATTGAAGTTGGTATTTAATCTGTAGCCACCAACAGATTTATCATAAAGATATTTATCAGCTGATTTAATAATACTTTCAACCTGTTCTTCTGTTGCAGTATTACTCATAATAGTAAATACTTGTCCAGTAAGCATCATACGAGTTCCTGATTCGCCATCTCCCTCAACTCTTCTAGCATTATTATCATAGTAACCATTATACCAGCTATAGCCATCATTATTACTTATCCATTCATTTCTTTGAATATGTTCCTTAAGCCATTTTGCTTTTTCTTCAATGTTACTAATCAATTCATCGCAGTCTATGTTAGCTACTTTTCCACTAATATTATGCTTGCATTTATCACAATAATTTTTTAATATACTTTGTTTTTCTTCTACGTTGTCATAAACTTCATTATTACCAGTTAAAAGCAATTGTAACTCTTCAGCTAACTCTATACTTTTTACTTTCTTTATATCTCTTAAGTACTTTAATAACTCAGCAATATCTGTAAGATTTCCTCCATAAAGAGCACTAAAAGCAACACTTTCACCGTGTTTTTCTGCCATATCAAGACCATCATTCCAGTCTGCACCATGTAATTTTAAATTATTATGCTCTCCAACATCATAAAACGCTGTTAAGTGTTGTACTAAAAGATGCTCTAAAATAGTTCCTTTATGTTCTTCTAAATTTTCTGTACGAACTCTATTTCCTTGACTTAAGTCCCATAAATTATCTTTTTCTGTGCCTCTTCCTACTTGAAGATCTTTAAAATAGCTTTGTTTTTCTAAAAGAAAATCTATGTCTCCTGTTTGTTCAATATACAGCTTAGTTGTTAAGAAAGGCCATGCTCCATGATCCATCCAAACACGTGTTATATTATTTCTATCTGCAATAAACTCACCTTGTTTAATTCCGATAATTGTAGCATTAGTTCCATCAAAACGAACTCCACCAAAATTATCTAAAAGCATACCACGTACTCCGCTTGGATCCATTGCAAGTAGAGCTAAGCAATCTTGCCATAAATCTCTCCAGCCTCTTCCGCCCTTACCATAATCATGATGTGGTAAGAATGAACAGCCATAAATCCTTCTAAGCATTGGTTGGAAATTAACCCAATACATCCAATTATCAAATTGTTTATCCTCTGTTTCATATGAAATATTAATTTTTTTATTCCAATATGCTTTAGTTTCCTCAAGAAGCTTATCAAAAGCTATTTCTTTCAAATTTCTTTCAGCAATATTATTAAAATCAGATTTTGAATCTCCAAAACCTATTGCTACAATATATGTTTTAGACTCATTAGGTTCAATTTTCACCTCATCAAAACGAATAGCTCCAATTGCCTCATAACCTTCTAATTTTGTATCCGCCTTAACTTTAAATTCCTCATTTAATAAAACACTCTTTGGAACTTCAAATGATCCGCCTTCTCCAATATATTCTTCTACTATTGGACAAAAACTTACTGGCTTTTCTCTATCACCTGTTGCTGCAACAACGCCATAAACAACAGTATTTTTCTTATGTCCTCTTTCATCAAATGTCAATGTTGGATTCACTATAATTCCATCTTCTGTGGTTTCTATTCTATTTAAAAGAGATGTCACATGTCTGTGATCTCTAATATTATCTGCAGAACGGCAATATAATGGTATTGCTACAGTTGGTGTTACTTTTTTAGAATTATCACTTGTATTAGTAATTGTTACCTTCATTAATTCTATTTTCTCATCATTAGAAGGTACAAAAGATATTATTTCACTTTTTATACCATATTTCTTTGACTTCCTAGTCATCTTATGCCACATAATTCCTGCTTCTAATTCTGTTTCTTCTTTATCCTCACTAAAAGCTTCTGCTTGCTGAGCTGCTGAAATTCCTGTAGCTGACCATGCACCTATACCTTCAACATATATCCAAAAATTTCTCGATGATTTATTATTATGAAGCTCTTCACTACTTACTGGTGCAAGTAAAAATGTGTTTTGCCCCATCTTACAATCTCCATTTAAAGTTGGAGTTATACTAGACATAACTCCAGCCTCATTTGCAAGTGGAAAATACAAATAGCTATTATTTTCTGGATTTTTAAGCTTAAATGTTCCTTTATTATTTACAAATTTACAATTTGCCATACCGCGAAAACCACCTTTACAATGTTTTATTAAATATTATTTTTTATTTGTTTCTACTAAATCTAATTTCTTACAAGAATCTCTTTCAATAAGCTGCACTGGTATAATTTTATTAATTTTGAGTTTAGCTTTTTCATTAATTTGCTTTACTAATAAATCAACTGCAGTTTTTCCAATTTCTTTACGATCTTGTCTTATAGTTGTTAATTTAGGTGTGATATATCTCGCTAACTCTATATCATCATACCCTATTATTGAAATATCATCTGGCACACTTAAACCTTCCTCTTTTAATGCATCTATTGCTCCAATTGCTATCTTATCTGCTGATGCAAAAACTGCTGTTGGTATTTCTTTAAGCTTTAGTAAACCTTTCATTGCACTATAACCACCACTAACATCAAAATTTACTCCATCTGCAATATATCCATCAAGTATTTCTAAATTAAATTTCTTCATAGCTTTTTCATAGCCTTTTCTTCTTATTATGCTTGGCCAGTTATCTAATTTATTTGCACCCGTTATATGTGCAATTCTTCTATGTCCCAAATCATATAAATGCTTAATAGCCAAATAACAACCTTCTAAGTTATCTGAAGTTACTGTTGATGTATTTTTATTAATTATATCTATTACTACAATAGGGAAATCACTTTCTATAAGCTCTAAAGTTTCTTTATCATATGGGTCCGTGCAAATTATAGCGATTCCATCTACGCATCTATATTTGAAATATTCTAAAAAAGTATCATTCTTTAATCTATCGTTTTTAGAGCCAAATAATAATGAATATCCGTGCTTATCTGCTTGATTTTTAAAAGCTTCTATTACTCCTGAAAAGAAAGGATGATTAAGTCCAACTCCAAGATTTTCAAAATATACAATACCTAATGTCCATGTTTTCTTGGTTGATAAGAACTGAGCTTGTGCATTTGGCAAAAATTTTTCCTCATTAAGAATTTTTTGTATTTTAGCTCTGGTTTTATTACTTACATCAGGATAATTATTTATTACTTTTGAAACTGTAGTTGGAGAAACTCCTGCTATTTTTGCTATTTCATAAATTGTACTCATGCTGTATATCTTCCCTTCTATAAGCTTTACATTATCAATTTATTAATTATTTTCCTACTCTCTTATAAAATAGTAGCTTGAATTTCTGCTATTTCACCATTTCTAATCTTTTCAGCTAACTCTCCACATACTTCATTTCCTTTAAATTTACTCATATTATTGTCTGCATCAACTAAAATAATTTCTTCTATTATTCCTTTTTCAGATCCAAAAGTGTCCTTATTATTTTTATTTAAATAAACAAGCTTAGTATTTCCTAATATTGTAGTAATCAAAGCACTATCTTTAAAGAAATCTTTTGTTAAAATAGGATTTAGCCTAAATTTCAAAATTCCATCTTCATATACAAATAAATTTTCTCCAACCATCATTAATTTCCAAATATTAAGCATTTCTACAGTTGTACCACTTAATCTTGCTACAAATCCTCTTCCATGAATTCTTTCATCTGGATTGCTGCTACTTGCAATAAACGATGAATTTTCTAGTATACTCCTTCCATATATTTTGGGATTCATAAACGGCGGTATTGCAGTTCTTATATCCTCAAAGAATTCTTCGTATAATCCATTTTTTATTAATTCTAAAATGTACTTAAATTCCATGTGCATAAATACTGATTCTCTTTCAAGCCAACCAGCTGTAAAGCTTCTTGCTCTCCCAATTTCAAAAGATACATCTTCTAAGGATTCTGAAGTTTTGTACATTTTTAATTTTTTATCATAGACATTACTTTTCTTAATAGATTTATATAATCCGTGCCTTTCAACATAATCTAATTTGGTCTTAAAATATCTGGTAGGACCTTCTAAAAATAGTGGTAAGAAATTAATTTTAAACTCTAATGGTTTTATTACTCCTTTATTATCTATTTCATATTTAGCTACATCATAATACATAAATGTAGGAATGTTACCTTCATTCATGTCCTTTAATTTCTCAATTCCCAAATCAATCTTAGAAAGCATTTTGTTAATTATACTTTCAATAGCTGTGACTTCTAAACATGAATTATTTCCACTTATTGAATATTTGATTTTTTCTCTATATTCTTCTCTTATTGTAGAAACCTTGTCCCAATATTCTAATTGAGTTAATTCCTCATTTAAATTTAATAAAAGAACTTTTTCTACTTCACATATAGATTCATAAAATTCTTCTGGCAATTTTATTGAATCTTCTACAACGTCTAAATTTTCTTTTATAAATAACAATAATCTTTTTAACTCTGCAGTTTCCGAAAAATTTGATCCAAGTAATCCGGGAAGTCCATTCATAGCATCATTCCAACCTGGTTTTCCAGCTTCCATCTCTATTCCAAATCCCATAGGATCTAAAGTCATAAATTTAATTCCTGCAAGAATTAATACCTTTGCAAATAAATTTGTTTTATATAAATTGCCATGACAATCAAAAATCCAATTATCGTATATATTATCTTTTTTTGCTAAAGATGCATATTGCCTAACTTTTCCCTCTTCAATACTATATTTATCTTTTCTAGGTAATACGTATTCTGGAGAATTATAAAATTTATAATTTTCATCCTTAATTAATAATTCTTTTACCTTATCTGGATAAATATTTAAGTACTCTTCTATCAAATCGAGATTATAAGTCCAGTGGTCACTCCAGAATCCTTCTCCAAATTCTATTTCTACAGTTTCACTACACATTTCTATAATATCGTTCATGATTTCATTGATTTTTTTACTTTCAATTCCGTTTATATTTCTTAATGAAGAATACAATTCCCCTATAGTAAATTTATCAACTAAAGTTTTTACCAATTCTTCACTTTCATATACATTAACCAAATTTAATATATTTTCTCTTTTGCTTTCATCTACATAGAATTTTTTCCCCTTAATGACCAAAGGATTATAACCATCAAGCTGTATCAAATCACTAAATAATTTAATATTTTCTACTCCTGTAAATGAGTGAATATATACATCCATTCTTCTATTTTGATTTACATCTCTAAAGTTTCCATTTCCCTGAGAATAGAAATTAGGCTCTATACTAAAAAAATTATAGTCTCTTTCTAAATCTCCATGTTTTCTAGAATATACATAATATATCTTTTTATCTCTATTCCCAAACTCTAATGGATATCCGCCTCTTAAAACATTATCTATATAGCATTGCTTTACATATTCATCAAATAGAGGGTATGCGGTTTTAGTATCCACATGCTTACTAATATTATCTATTAGTTCATTACTTTCACTTATTTTTAAATCAAAGTAACTTTTTTTGCATATTTTCTTTAATGATTTATTAACATCATCGCTATTATTCATATATCCTATATAGCTATATATACATGTTATATTATTTCCTTCTAAGAATGTTGATTTTCCTGTAAACGCGCAAGGAACTTTATTGTAAGAAATATTATTAGTATTTAGTAATGCTCCAATAGTATTATTTTTAAATTCTACTGGTTCTTTTAAGGATGTATCGTATCCAAATATATTTTCCGAATCAACTATTGGTTTTAATATATCTTCATTTTCATCAAAGGCTACATAAAAATAACTATTTTCTACTGTCCCAACTTGAGTTGTATCTTCAGTAGAAGATCTTAACTTATACACAGCAGTTCTATCTTCTTTAATTTCTCCCTGCATATAACTTCTTAACGTATTTCCAATTGCTTTGTAGGTTGCATTATCAGATCCATAAGGTAATATAGCAGATAATCCATCTAATATTTCTATTTCTGTTTTTATATTAGATGGATTTACAACTTCTACTTTTCTTCCAAGTGCTGAAAATTCTTCATTAGGAATTGTAAAGTAAGTTATTTCAGTATTTAAATTTAGTTTGCTGTTTATTTCAACTAATCTTAATTCATTATTTTTAATTTTTATTATTCTTCTTATATTCTCATTTGTAGTCATAGAAAATGGTTCAAATACAAATTCTTCTTCATTGCTTTTAACCTTTATGAAAGTTCTAAATCCGTTGCTATACACCATTTTATAAGCTTCATTGGCTGAAAAAAACTCCATTATACAATTACTTTTATCCCTTATTCCAATACTACTTATAGCTTGTCCTCTGTTAACATAAAATGACCACATTGGTATTCCTTCTACACCTGCAATAGCTGAGAGAAAGCTAGCAAAAGGAGCTTTTTTATCATAATTTTCTATAACGTAAAATCCTAGTTCATCTATATAATCATATTTTTGTTCATTTTCTTCCTTCATAAAACACCTCTTTTCTATAGGTCACTTCATTAATATATAAAATCTAATAAACATTATTCATTAAACTTATATATATTAGAAGATTATCTCTACATTATGCTCCTTACCATCCTCAAAATTCTTTAGAATATTACCTTCAATTTTTTCGCCATCAACTTTTATAGAATATGAAGAATCTTTAATTCTATAGAAACCTTCAGGTTTTGAAATTCTAATATTGAAGGTAGCCTTACCAGTATTAAGAATCAAGTTTATTGATCTTTGTTCTTCTGCAAGTATTGGATCTATTTCTATACCTTTTGCTGTATATTCAACACCAAAAGCATCAAATAATGATAGTGTAAGCCAAGTAGAAGTACCACTAAGTGTAGGTCCTATATTTTCTCCAGTATCGCTATTGTTATATTGGGTACAGAATCTTGGGTTTCCACATGTTTCATATGGATGTTTCATTGTGTTATATGGTAAAACTAGATTCATCATCCAATATGCTGTATTAGTCAGCTTTCTAGCTAATTCATCGCTATTAACCATCTTAGCAGCTTTTAGCATAGCACTAGTAGCCATCATTGTAGCATGCTTAAATATTCCACCATTTTCTCTATCTCCAGGGAAATATTCTCCTGTTGCAGTTCCAGTTGCAACCTTCTCTAAATCTGTTGGACTAATAAGCTTTAATCCATAAGGAGTTTTTAAATGAGCCTCTATAGATTCAATCATTATTTTAATTTGTTCTTCTGTTGCAGAATTAGATAAAACTGCCCAGCTGAAGGAATTTAGGAAATATGTGCCATCTTTATTTGGATCTGCTGAAAGATTATCACCTTTAGCTCCAAGATAAGTAAACTCTCCATCTTTGTATCTATTAAATAGAACTCTTGCAAAGAAATCATCTTTCCAAGCATATTTTTGCAAATTATCATAAAGTTTATTAGAAGCCTTTTCAAGGTTATTGTAATATAATGTATCTTCTTTCTGTTTTCCGATTTCAATCATTTCATCCAGAGCAACCTTTAATAAGAAACCATTCATAACACTTTCAGAATAATCACTTTCAAATGGCTCTCCATCTCTTCCTGTTATAGCTATCTGTTCCTTGTATCTTTTTTCTTTTTCAACACCATTTATATAATTAGTATCAAGTTTTAAACAGTCATTCCAATCTGCAAAATCAAGTAGAGGTATTCCATGTTTTCCTATTGAAATTTCTCCTGAATATCTTAAAATAGCTTTCATTGTATCATATAAGCTTCTTTTCTTTATTGGATTACTTCCACCAATAACGAACTGTTCATCCAAGAAGCCAACATCGCCAGTAACATTTACATATCTACATACAGCTTGGATTAGCCACAATCCATCATCTGACCATTTTCCTGGCTCTTTACCAATCCAAAAGAAATTATGGTATGCATAACCAAATTCAAATACCTTTTCAGCCCATTCCTTTATTAAATTTTTAGCTAAATCTTTTTTACCCATTCCTATAAAGTAATACATTGATGCGTAAATATCTTGAATTTCTCTAAAACCTATTTCTCTATAGCCTTTTTGTGTTTGGTCAAATGAACGTGATACAAAAGTTTGATATAAAACTTGGAAAGGTAGATTTTTATTAACATAAGTATCGAATTGCTTATCACCAGAATTAACTTGTAGGTAACTACTATATTCATTTATAAAGCTCATGCTATTATTAAAAGCATTTTGAACTTCTTTTTCATTACTATATTTAACAATTAAATTTTGCACTTCAGTTTTAAAAGTATTTTCATTAAAATTATCATTTGTCTTATTTGAAACTAATCCTGTTAAGTTATCAATAGAGATTTCAGCTACTGGTTGTATTGTAATCTCGCTGCTAACAGCAAAGAAACCTGGTCCTTTTCTGTTCAAATTACTGCTAAGTTTGTATAACCCCTCTGGTCTTTCTAATGAACCACTTCCAACGAATTCACTATAGCTTGTACAAAATTCTTTAGGAAGAACTGCTCCTTTTTCATTATGTGTAATCATTGTATGAAATCTGTAGTCGCCACTTGTATACATTGGATAATAATCTGAAGATATAGCCATTACAGAACCTTCATCATCAAGTAATACCTTTGCCTGCATAATTACATTGCTGTATAAAACATCCTCCATCAATGCACTTGGCGCAGCACTTCCAAACATACCAGTGCAAACTATTTTTATATTCCTTGCACTATTTGTATTATTCTTTATTTTAATTTGTTGTGCCTCAACAGCTATAGGCATATTTTCTTCTTGAGGAAGTAGGAAAATTAATCTTTCAATTTCTAATCCACACTTAGTCTTATAAATAATTTTAGTATGATTTTGAGAATGAATACATTTCCCTGATTCTATATTTTTGTCTTTAACATTTGCTGAATAGAATATTTGCTTTCCATCCTCCACCAAATAGAACTGACGGCTTGCAGGAAAACCATTTTCTTCTTGAAGCATATCCCATCTTGTAGCCAATACCTGAGTAGCTGCATGAGATCTAAAGCTTCCTCTTCCTAGTTTATCCACTACGCTCTTCGGGGTAGTCTGTAAAGGATGAGAAAAATCAATTCTATTTCCTAACAGTAAATTAGTATAAAAGTGTGGACCAGGAGATGGAGCCAATAAGTCTATTTCATGTTCTCCCTCTTCATTGATGCTTCCCACACCATAAGTTATCTTTTCTACTATTGTGTTTATCTTATTACTAATCTCAAGGTCTAACTTTATTTCAGTAATTAATCCCTTGTTATATGATAATAAAATAGTGTCATCTACATTTTTAGTAAGTTTAATGATCACAGATTCATTGTCTTTTAAAATCGTATCTAATAGTAGAGATATTTCTCTATTTTTAAATATCTCTAAAGTAACAGGAATTTTGATTGGTAAATTAGCAACTCCAACTGACTTACTATATGTGCTATCGTAGAAGATACCATCTATAACAGCTTGCTTTTCAAGCCTTTCATTAAATATTTCTCTTAATTTCTGCTCTGCAGACTGTTCAACTTTTCTAGCTACAACTTCTCTCATTATTTGCCTCCCCAATATATATTAATTTTTATACTTTTATTTTCATCATTTAAATATGTCTATTTTTATTGAACTTCAACGTCCTTATTATTGTATTTTTCTTCAATATCCAGGAGCATATTTTTTTCCATAAGCATCACTAAGTAACATACAATACTTACAAAAAACAATGGAAGTATCACTATAAATTTTATTTTAATGAATATATTCCATAATATAAAAGCTGCTGCAATTGATATTATACAAACATAAATTTTCTTAATTAGGTACATTAATGATAATGCAAAAATCTCTTTCTTCTTCAAATAAAACCTTGATAATATAGGAAATATATGAAACCATATAGAAACAAATATAAATATCAAAATCACAGGTATAATTTTCACTAGAGTCAAACTAAAATTATTATTAAAGTATAATAATTCAATCCAAGCTAAAGTTAAAATAATTATCCCTAATGTCCAAAAAAATACTGAATCGAGAAAATTTACCTTATAAGATTCAAAAAAGTCTTTTGTAACATCAATATCTCCCTCTCTCGTTAACTTGCCCATTACACTTAACAATGCTGTTAATGCAGGTCCAATAGGTATTGATGACAACATTAAAATAATAATCATATACACATCGATAGTCCCATAATAGGTCATTCCTAATGCTACAAATATAAAAGGAATATTTAAAATCCAAAAATAAAAATTTGCTAATAAAAACCACCATACATAATTAAAAAATTTAACAATAACCCCATCATTGAATTCTCTTTTTTTACTCATAATTTTTTCCTATCTCTATCAACAACTTTAATTAATATAGCAATACTCCTAATTTCATCGCTTAATTTAGAAAAAGTATTATTTCTTTTTTATTTTCAACTACACACAAGGAATTAATCCTATGTCACTCTTACCTTTAACCTTTTACTCCTCCAATTGTCAATCCACCAATTATCTTCTTTGACAAGAATGCAAATGCTATCATTATTGGAACAACAGAAATTGCAATACATGTATATATTGCACCAAATTCAGTTTTGTAAACACCTTTTGCAACAACTTGCATAATTGGAAGTGTATACTTATCCATATCTGATATTAGAATAAGAGGTGTTAGATAATTATTCCAAGTTCCTATAAATGTAAATATAGACATAGTTGCAACAGAAGGCATAATAAGAGGTAATCCTATTTTGTTAAATATAGCAAATTCACCAGAACCATCTATTCTTGCTGCTTCAATCAAGGATTCATGAACTGCACCATCTGTATAACCTTTAATAAAGAAAACAGAACTCGCATTAGCTATTGAAGGAATTATTAAAGGAATATAACTGTTAAGCAAATGCATTTTGCTTATTAATTGATAAAATCCTATGAATCCTAACTGCATAGGAATCATCATTGAACCTAATACAATTGCATAAAGCATTTTATTACCCTTAAATTTATATCTTGAAAATCCATATGCAGTAAGTGCACTAAAATATCCACTTACTACTGTAACAGCAACTGCAATGAATAAGCTGTTGGCAAATCCTCTCCATATAGGTACACTTTCCACTAACCTATGGTAATTATCTAATAATGCTGTACCTGGTAAAAGCCATAATTTTGATGCTATTTCTCCATTGGTATGGGTACAATCTATGAGCATTATATAAAAGGGAACTAAACATATTATAGTAAGTAATATTAAAAAGATATACCTAACTATTGTTTTACTACTTGTCCTCATATTATTAGTTCTTTTAACTTTTGTTTCCATTAATATCCCTCCCTAATCATTCTCAGCATTTCTATTAATAAACTTGAAAGTTATTATAGAAAATATGAGTATCAATATAAATAAACCATATCCTATAGCAGAACCATATCCATAGTTTGAATTTTGGAAAGCAGTGTTATATAAATACATAACTACTGTTAAAGTCTTATTATTAGGATTTCCTTGTCCACCAGTCATAACATAAGGAATATCAAATGTCTGCATACCACCAATAAGTGATGTTACAGCAGCAAATAATAAAGTTGGTTTTAAAAGTGGCATTGTTATACACTTAAAACTCTCCCAAGGAGTTGCTCCATCTATGCTTGCAGATTCATACAATTCTGCAGGTATATTATTCAAACCAGCTCCAAAAATTATCGTACTATATCCAAACCACATCCACCATGATATAAGTGACATTATTCCTCTAGAAGAAAATTCACTCAAAAACCAGTTAATAGGTTCTTTAATCAAATGTAAATTTAAAAGAACCTTATTAACCGCACCAGTTTGCCAGTCAAATAGAAATACAAATAACACGGCTACAGCTGCTGGTGTAACAAGGTTAGGAAGATACATAGCTGCTCTAAAAAATTCTTTTCCCCTAATCTTTTTTGCACTATTAAACAATACTGCAAGTAGAAGTGCAAAAATCATCTGTGGAATTACAGCGCAAATCCACATTATCAATGTATTTGCAATAGCCTGATAAAATAAAGAATCATGTATAAGAGTAACATAGTTCTTAAGTCCTACAAAAGTTTGGCTTAGTGACATCCCATCCCACTTTTCAAGACTTATAATTAAAGTATATATAATCGGATATAATGAAAATAATAAGAATACAACAAAATATGGAATAATGAAGTATATTCCATATCTCCCTTTATCTACTCTGTTTTTTTTCTTTGGCATCAAACCGCCTCCTAATTTAAATTCCTTATTAGCTGCTTAAAATATAATAAACAGCTAATAAGTTCTTATGAAGTTATTCTACAGCTATATCTGGGAATGCAGCCTTAATATCTGCTTTAAATTGTTGTAAAAATTCTTCTTTTGTTTTTTGTCCAGTTACATATAAGTCTAAATCAGCTTGGAATTTACTGTTGATAGTTTCATCGTACTTAGTAACTAACTTACCAGAAATAGATGGAATTATCTCATTATATGTCTTAGCTAAATTTTGTCCATCGCAAAAATCATTTTTTCCATCATCAGTAGTTGCAAACTGCTTACTTACGTCTGGCATAGATGAGAAATCACCATTTGTTTTCATATCCCATGTTTGGAATTCCTTAGAATTGAAGAACTTAACAAACTGCCATGCTAGTTCCTTATTTTCACTCTTACTGTAGATGCCTAACCAAGTACCACCATTGTAGTAAGCTGCTGGTGCCTTAGCGAGTCCCCAATCTCCCTTTGAGTCTTTAGCATTAGTAGCTATTACGTATGGTAATCCCCAAGTTGGAAGTGCATAAGCTAATACGTTTGTCCCATCTACTGCACCAGCCATTGATGCTGACCATGGTGCTGACCATGTATTAAACTTAGCATCTATACCTGCATCTCTGATTTTCTTTGCATTATCAACATATTCCATCATCTTATCATCTATAACTAATTTATTGTCTTCTACCCAGCCATGTGATCTACTTCCAGATGCAATAACAAATCCTTCAGAATAATTTGGAAGTAACTTTACTGTACCGCCACTTTTTTCGTTTAATTCTTTACCAGTTTCAATTAACGAATCCCATGAACTAAATTTCTTAGAAATTTCGTCTGGATCATCTGTTCCAAGATATTGTTTAGCTAAACTTTTTTTGTAGAATAATCCACCTGGAGTTGCTTGCCAAGATAGTGCTCTAATGCTATTATCTTGTACATTTCTTCCAAGATCTACAACATATTGAGCCTCAGTTTTTCCAATGTCTTCTGCATTATATGGAGCCTTAGAAAGATTTTCATAGTAATCAGTATTAACATATTTGTTTACATTTGCAACTTCTGAAGTGAAAACATCAGGTACACCTGATCCTGAAGCTAATACTGATGAAAGTTTTGTTGAGTATGCATTGTTATCAGTCGGTATAACTGTTAACTTAACCTGAATGTTTGGGTATACTTCATTAAATTTTTCGATAAAATGTGATGATTGAAATTCATCTGTAAATGACCACATGTTGATTGTTCCTTTGTAATCCTTTGGATCCTTCTCTGTAAAAGCGGTTGGTTTTGATTCATTTTCACTTTTTGAGCTACCACAACCTGTGAAAACAGATCCCACTATTGCAACTGACATTGCAAATATCAATACTTTTTTTAAATAATTTTTTTTCATAATTACAATTTCCCCCCTATAATTAATTTCTATTAATATATATGTCCTAAAAAAATTAGTTCAGCTTTTGAAATTTTTTAAAACTCATTTCCAGAAACCCCTTTCGATAATTTATAAAAAAAATATTTATTAATATTTTTTATAATTCAGTATTTCAAAACCAGTTTCGAAAGTTGATAAATTTAAATTTATTTAAGCTTTTTCCTCCTCAATCCTTATCACATCTTTATGATACATAAAAAAAACGTTTACTAGAATGGTATAAAATTACGATATAGTATTAAAAAATTACTCAATTCAAACATTTACATAAAAAAAGAGACTCTTTGCAGAATCTCCTTTAGTTTTTAAATATTGCTTTTTTTATATTCGGCTGGAGTAAAGCCAGTAAACTTTTTAAATAATTTACTAAAATACGCTTTCTCCTTATAGCCAAGCATATCACTAACTTCATAAACTTTATAGTCATACCTCTTTAATAATACTTTTGCTCTTTCCATCTTTGCTTTTGTTGCATATTCTAAAAAGTTTTCCCCTGTTTTCTGCTTAAATATTGAACATAAATAGTTCTTACTTATATTTAAACTGTTAGCTATAGACATTAATGTAATATCCTCATCTATATGGTTAAGTACATATTCACAAGCTTTTTGAACAATATTATCACTCTTATTTAGATTGTATTCCTTTATAATGTTTATAAGCTTCTCTATATTTCCAATAAGTTGTTCCTCGATATTGTCAAGAGTTTCAACTCCTACAAAACCAATCTTAATTATTTGGCTTAAATCATATACTGCTTGTAAAAAACTATATTTTTTGAGCACATTATTGTAAATATTATATATTAACTCTGTAAACGCAATATTAATACTAAAGATATTAAAATTCAATATATTTGCTATTTCTTTTACTAGATCTTTAAGCATAATTACTGAATCATCTTTACCTATAAGTATTGAATTTATTAATGCTTTTTCTTTCTCAATCGGATAAACAAAATTCTTCTGCCTAAGCTCTGTCAATTCGTTTACATGAATTAACTTATTTGTGCCTAACACATATTTGTATTTTAGTGCTTCTTTAGCATTCAAATAACTTTTGTAAATACTATATACTTGATTATAGGCATTTCCAACCCCAATATTTAATTTTGTTTGCAAGCCTTCGCTGCCATTTGCAAGTATTCTTTTTAATACTGTAAGAAAACTTTGATCAAAATCCAATA
Source organism: Clostridium sp. BL-8 (assembly GCF_002006495.1). Taxonomy (NCBI): domain Bacteria; kingdom Bacillati; phylum Bacillota; class Clostridia; order Eubacteriales; family Clostridiaceae; genus Clostridium; species Clostridium sp. BL-8. The sequence continues at coordinate 44,298 of NZ_LZZL01000007.1, read as the reverse complement.
TTTCACTATCATCGCTAGCTTGTACAATGATAACTTTTTTTCCAAAGTCTCCTTCTAATACAGAGAAATATTTTATAACACTATCTTTTAATTCTTTTTTTATTAAATCATTAACCTTGTTATTCAAATGGTTCCATTCATCATTTTCAGTTAAATCCTGACTACTAATAACAATTTCATTGATTTCAATAATCGCCACTTGAACTTTTCCTTTAATAAGAGGAAGATTATACTGGGAAATATATTCATCCATCATCATTAGATTTTTTCCTCTTAATAAGTCATACAGTATCTTCTCACCAGATATAACTTTATTTACATTGTATTCATAATCTTTTTTTTCTTTCCTAGTTAGTTTATTGTAAGCACTTATTAATATGTTTTTTAGTTTTTGAGAATCTAACGGCTTTAATATGTAATCAAAGGCTCCTAGTCTTATGCCCTCCTGCGCATATGAAAATTCATCATATCCACTTAATAATAGCACTAACGTATCTAATTCCTTTTCCCTAATTGCCCTTAGTAGCTCAATTCCAGTCATTTTGTGCATCTTAATATCTGATACAATGAAATCTATACTATGCTCCTTAAATAATTCAAGCGCTTCTTCCCCATTACGGGCTTCGCAGACTATATTAAAACCGTATTCTTCCCAATTAATTATTTTCTTTAGCCCCATTCTAATAATTGGTTCATCATCTACAATCATTACTGAATACAAATTTCTCCCCCCTTAATAGTTCTTATTTTATTAATTTAATTTTTTACTAATTGTTTAATGCATTAGGCAGCTTAAGTGTTATTTGAGTATAACACCTTTCTTTCGATTCAATCATAATACCATATTGTTTTCCATAGAAAAGTTTTATTCTGTCGCTGACATTTTTAAGACCAAGGCCATATCTTTTATCTGTCTTTCCATTTATGTGGTTCTGCAGTTCATTCACTTTACCTATATCCATTCCTTTTCCATTATCCTTCACATTTAAATATAGATATGTTTCGTCAATATCAAGAGATATAGAAACTATACCATTTTCACTCATTAATTTCTCTGAAAGACCATGCTTCACTGCATTTTCTACTAAAGGCTGAATAGTTAATTTTAATATTTCTTTATCAAGAAATTCAGAATCAATATCAATCTTTAAAATTATTTCAAAATCATATCTAAGAGTCATTAATGATATATAATTCTTAATATGGCTTATTTCTTCACTTAGTGGAACAAACTCATTGTTCCATTTCATGTTATACCTCATCATATCACCTAAAGATGCCAAACAATCCGATACCATATAATTCTCTTCAACAAGTGCCATCATCCTAATATTTTCAAGAGTATTATATAAAAAATGTGAATCTATTTGAGTTTTTAATGCTTTCAACTCTGCTTCCTTGGTTATTATTTCTTTATTTATACTATCCTTAATCAGTGTATCTATAGTTTTCATCATCTGCCTAAAGTTATGAGCAAGTACTCCTACTTCATCATTACCATATACCTCTATACTCGGCATTAAATCTCCAGTTCTAACTTGCTTAACTGCAGCAATTATCTTATATAATCTTTTGAGAATAGTTTTAGTTGCATAATATACAACTACAGATAAAAGTAGCAGTAAAAAAACAGAGCCCCAAATAACCACGTGTCTAGAGTTTTTGATTTCCTGTGAAATATTATTTAATGGTATAACATTTACCAAATAATTGTTTGGAATCGGCGACTCTTTGTATAATATGATATAGCCTTCATTCCCTTGATTATAATTCACTTCTCCTTTTTCATATTCTAACTTATCTTTAATAAATTCCCGAAAAATTTTTTTATCAAAATTAAAACTTCTAAGTAGTGCACTATTTTCATCTGTTTCTATGTCCATGTTTTCCTTATTTACTAACAATATTTGTCCACTTTTCAAATCATCATCTTCATACATTTTGGGAAAGAAGTCTTTAGATCGCATAGTAACTCTACTTATGCCTAAATATTTATCACTCGGATAATTAATTTTCTTATTAAGTGAGACTACTATATCTTTTGATTCATCATTTAAGGTTGATTTAACTACAATATCATTGTCATAGTGACTAACATTCCAATATTCCCCACCATTTTTTTCAATAACTTTTTTATACCAGTCATTATCGATGATTCTATCTATTTTATAAAACGTAGGCCAAATCTCATTAACTTCTGAATTGCTAGTAAATATGTTTATTTGCTTAATTGTTGGATTATTATTTTGCAGATTAATTAGCTGTTTATAAGTTGTTTCTCTAAAATCAATTAGTTCCTTTGCTTCTTGATTATTATTACCTTGTAAATATTCCATTACTTTATTATCGGATTCTATAGCGTTAATTATATTTCGCATTATGTACACATTCTTTTCAACGCTATCATATTCAGTACTAAGATCATAATTAGCTCTACTTATTGCATTATGCTTCGCATTATCTGAAAGTGAATGAAATATATATATGGAAAATATTAGTATTGGAATACCGATAATGAATATATACGTAGTGATTAATTTTTTTATTAAACTTTCATTATTTAGTACTTGCTTAATTTTCCCCCACAAAATTACAATATTATTTTTCATTTAAGCAGCTCCTATTTTCATTCATTTAACTACATTTAGCTTTTTCTTATTTTCTTCATATTTTTGCTGAATATATTTTTGTATCTTATCCCAACCCTGTTCTTTTCTATATGCAATAAATTCATTTAATATTCTATCAAATTCATCCTCATTCTTAGCTATAAGTAAATTTTTCAAAGTGCTTCCCCACCTTATATTTATTCTAGAGAACGCTACTCCTTCCTCGCTATCTCCATATGGATAAATGTTATCAAATAAAGAATAATTATATGTCTTTCCCTTTGCCCAATCACTTATCATCTTTATCGCTTCTTCACTGGGCGGTGTCCATTTCTGTACCAAATCCCCGTCTTCCAGCATCCAATAAGTGCTTGCCGCACCATATTTGTTATCAAAAGCTATTCTATCCTTATTTAGTAAATCTACAACTTCAGGTTTAAACTGTTCTTTTCCATTAACTTCATCCCAGGCAAAACCTTTTATTCCTAAATATAAATCTTTATTGCCCTCTTCACTAATTAAATAACTTAAAAAACTTATAGCTCGCTTTGGGTCTTTGCATGTTTTTGAAATCAGAGTAACTGTCCATCCCGAAATACTGTCTCCTGCGAGTTTAGGTGTGTCACCTTTAGAGTTTGAAGGTCCATCAATTGCCATATATATTTTATTTTTATCCTTAGAATATAATTCTAGTTGCTGAGCAGACATATCAGAACTTTGATAAAGCATTGCAAAATATCTTCCTTCTGTAAGATTTTCTTCTATCTGAGCTCTTTTATCTACAAATATTTCCTTTGAAAGCAATCCTTTCTCATTAGCTGTTCGTAATGTTTTTAACCATCTTATGTAGTCTTTATCTGTAATTTTATCATATACTTTACCATTTTCTTCTCGTGGAACTGCTAAAAAATTTGGTAAAATGCTATCTAACGAAAGATTTCCATCGTCATTAAACTCATGAAATCCTAATGGTATCAATTCTTTACCATCAACGATTGGAAATTGCTTTTTTGCTCTTTCAAGCGCACTCAAAAATGCCTCTGGTGTACTCATATCTGGTTTTCCTAAAGCTTCATAAATATCTTTCCTTACTAAAAATGTTTGATTTGATGGTTTTTCTTCTTTATAATTATTAAAATCAGTCACTGGACTAGAAAAATTTGGATAGCAATAAACATGTCCATCACTTTGCCTATACCAGTCCAATTTTTTTTTATCTGCCACTTTAATAAAGTATGCATCGTATTGTTCTGATAATTTGTCAAGAGGTAGTGCTAAACCGTTTTCTATAACTCTTTTATATCCATCATCTTGGGAACTTAGTGTAATAAAATCCGGCAATTTACCTGTTTCAATCATAGAATTTAGTTTTTCTGCCTCATCACCGCTTGGAGTTATTAAATTTAAGCTAACACCTGTTTTATCAGTAACATATTTCGAAACAGGATTAGTGCCCCATTTAGTTTGAAACCATGAAAAATCAATGTACCAATCAAATGTTATTGGTGTAGTATCTGACTTCCACCCTTCTTCGCCACAGTTATTTTTAATCACATTATCAGTCTTCTTTCCAATTGTACCGCATGTCGTAAAGACCACAGAAATTAAAATTAAAGTCATTACTCCTCCGCAAACCTTTACAAATAGATTTTTCATAGGCACTCCTCCATTTTAAGACTAAAAAGTTCAAAATAATAACGAACAAGCTTTTAATTACTTATATTCTATAATTTATACTAATATCCAAATAAAAACAAGTATACATAATAATAGTGTAGCATATGCTGAATATGACTGTAAACACTATATAGTTATTCAAAGTATTCTCAATAAGTAATAAAAATGAAAAATAGAACAGTTAAAAAATTATTTTTATCAATTGAAAATAAAGCAAGAAATCATGGCTATTATTTCCATGATTTCTTGCTAACATTTCTCTTCGCTATTTAAACTTTCACCAATCATTATGGCTTATACATTGTGATAAATTAATACTCATAAAAAATAGATCCTCCAATGAATTCTCTTAATAATGAATTCTTAGGCACTTCAGCCATTTCTATTTCTTTAAAAAAACCTAAAAAAGATTTTAATCTTAGAGCTTCTGAATAAACTGAACTTTCTTCCGTTATTTTATCTAACTCCTGTAATGCATATGGCTTTAATACTCCAAGTTCATAAACTAGTGTAGAATTAAACGCCACATCAGCTTCTTCCTGATAAACAAATATATTCTTTTTCTCTCCTTTTTTTATGGAAGGCCACATTTTTAAAGTATCTTCTGCCTTATATCCCCTCGATAATGAATCCCTGACGATTCTCCTTACTTTTCTCACATCTGTTGTGGAAATTCTATTATGGTTATCTATATTTAGTTGGGTTAATGCTGAAATATAAATTTTAAAAGCATTACTATTTAAATTATTTGAGATTAAACTTGGATTTAGTCCATGAATTCCTTCAATTACTAGCACTCCATTTTTAGGTAATTTAACCTTATAATCCTTCCATTCCTTTTCACCTGTTTTAAAATTATAAATCGGAAGTTCAACTTCTTCTCCACTCATTAATTTTTCTAAATCTTTATTTAACAATTCTAAATCTAAGGCATTAATCGACTCATAATCATAATCACCATTTTCGTCTTTAGGTGTATTTATGCGATTCACAAAGTAATTATCTAACGATAATGGTATAGGGATTAATCCATTTACTCTTAATTGTATACTCAGCCTATTTGCAAAAGTAGTTTTTCCTGAAGAAGATGGACCTGCAATTAGAATAATTTTAATATCTTTTCTATCTAGAATTTCATCAGCAATATTGGCAATTTTCTTTTCATGAAGCCCTTCTGCAACCATGATTATATTTTTTAATTCATTATTAACTATTCTTTCATTTAATGTTCCAACATCCTCTAACCCCAATATATTTAACCATCTCTGTGTTTCTATAAAAATCTTAGTTAAGCCCTTTTGCTCCATGAACTCAGCAAGTTCATCCATATTTTGTTCTTGAGGCCTTTGCAATATAAACCCTGTTTCATACTTAAATACATCAAATTTTTTTAGTACTCCAGTAGAATATCCCATACATCCATAGAAATAATCATATCTTCCATCAAGTTCGTAAAGATGGACATATTTTATATCATAGTATGTTAAAAGTTTAACTTTATCTTTCATCTTATAACTTTTAAAAATGTCCATAGCATCCTTTTTAGTTGTTCTGATACTTTTTATAGGTATGTCTTTACTTATTATTTCTTGCATTTTTACTTTAATTTTGTCAATGTCTCCTTTGCTTAGAGGAACATCTTTATGCACTTCACCATATATAGCATCGCTTATAGCATGGTCAATTGTTATCTTTGCTTCTGGAAATAAATCTAAAGCAGCTTTTATAAAAACAAACTGTAATGTTCTAGCATAAATTTTCATTCCTAGCTCAGTATTAAAGCCAATAAGTTCGACCTCTCCATCATCCTCTATTACTTCAGTCAATTCACAGTATTTTCCATTAAGCTTACATATAGCAACATCTTTAATTATGTCTTTGCAATTGTCAATAATTAATTCATAAAATGTCAACCCCTTTTTAGCTTTAATAATACTTTTTTCTAATTCAAACCCATTCTTACTCCTCATACAATTAACCCTTTCCTTCCAATAATATTTCACTAGGCTTTAAACTCATCCGCCCCCAAAAGCATGAATTCTTTCAAAATACTCAATTATTTTAATTTTTTGCACTCTGTATAGGTAGTATCAACTATATTATATACATTTTTCCTAAAAAAGATAAAAGTATTTTTATTAGACATATTAAATACAATAACAAGTCTGAATTTGTCATATATATTTTCATAAACTAAGAACTGAACTTACCTATAGATTATTGATAAAACAATCTTATATAGAATAAATATTTAAAATAAACTAATTCGTTATTCTGTTACTTTTTAAATCTCCCTTAGTATATTAAATTTTATTTTTGCAAATATTACTCTCGAGGTGATTTTTTATATGTTTGTGGTGTCAATTAGAACTGCTATTTTATATTTACTAGTTGTATTAACAATGAGATTAATGGGAAAAAGACAAATAGGTGAACTTCAACCTTACGAGTTTGTAATAACAATTATGATTTCAGATTTGGCATCTTTGCCAATGCAAGACACAAGATTACCATTACTCCTTGGAATTATTCCTATAATAACCTTATTATTTTTAAAGACAATTCTAACTCAAATAGGTTTAAAATTTCAATCTACAAGAAAAATTGTTGACGGTGAACCATGTATACTAGTTCACAATGGAAAAATCAATTATCCAACTTTAAAAAAGCAGCAATTAAATATAGATGAATTATTGGAAGAGTTACGTCTAGCAAATTATTTCAATCTTGATGAAATTCAATATGCAATATTAGAGAATGATGGACAAATATCTATACTACCTGTAGATTATAATTCTTCAAAAAAATCCAATTCAAGTTCTGATAATACATCTAAAAATATTGAAGCTAAATTGCCTAAAGTTCTAATTTCTGACGGTAAGATAAATAACAATTCGTTAACCTCAATTAATAAAGATGAAAAGTGGATAACTGATTTATTAGGTAAGCATGATATTTCATCAATAAAACAGGTATTGATTGCCTTATATGATACTGAAGGAAAGTTTAAATATCAACTTTTTGATGAATATGAAAGGAAGAATACAAAATGAGAAACGCAATATTATCAATATTTCTATTTATGTTAACTATGATATGCGTATATTTTCTAAACAATTCTATTCTAAATTTATGTGATAACATCAAAGCACAAACAGAAGATATAGAATTAAAAATTAATGATGGAAAACTTGAAGATGCATATTCTGAATCCCTTGAATTATTAAACTCAATTGAAGAAAAAAATCTCATAACTTCCTTGTATCTCAGCCATCAAGAATTTGATAACTTGTTAAATGAGGCTGTGAAATTATCTACTTACTTAATTCATGATGATGAAACAGAAGCTCACGCCTCTTTACACTTAGTTAAATATAATAGTGATCATCTAAAAAAATTACAGCTTCCAAGCATTGAAAATATATTTTAATATTTTATAATTATGCATTATTTTATATCTTTATACTTAGACATATTTTATGCATAAATTTTAATATACCATGCATAAAATATTATATTTTTCTTATTTTTTTATTAAATTATGTATATTTAATATATTTTTATGAATATTTTTGCATTTATCACTTGATTATTTTTGTATGTAGTTGTATAATTATAAACATAAATTAAGTTAGAAAATATTTAATTATAAGGCATCTTTTAACTAGCATTTTATCTTATGTGTCTTATATTTCTATTATACAAGGAGGGCTTTTAAAATGACAAAATACAACAAGGTAGTTTTAGCTTATTCTGGGGGGTTAGATACATCAATTATTATTCCATGGCTTAAGGAAAACTATGGCTGTGAAGTTATAGCTGTATGTGCTAATGTAGGTCAAAAGGATGAACTAGACGGTTTAGAAGAAAAGGCAATAAAAACAGGCGCATCAAAATTATATATAGAAGATTTAACTCAAGAGTTTGTTGATGATTACATCTTCCCTACTATTCAAGCTGGTGCTATATATGAAGGTAAATATCTTCTTGGAACTTCATTTGCTAGACCAATAATCGGAAAAAGATTAGTTGAGATTGCAAAAAAAGAAGGTGCAGATGCAATCTGCCACGGATGTACAGGTAAAGGAAATGATCAAGTAAGATTTGAAATGGCTGTTAAAGCATTTGCTCCTGGTATGCCAATAATTGCTCCATGGAGAATATGGGATATAAAATCAAGAGAAGATGAGATAGATTATGCTGAAGCAAACAATATTCCATTAAAGATCAATCGTGAAACAAACTACAGTAAAGATAAAAATATTTGGCATTTAAGTCACGAAGGTTTAGATTTAGAATTTCCTGAAAATGAACCACAATATGCTAAAATCTTAGAACTTTCAAAAACTTTAGAAGCTGCTCCAAATGAGCCAACTTATATTACTTTAAATTTTGAAAAAGGAATTGCAGTTAGCTTAAATGGAAAGAAAATGAACAGCGTTGAGCTTCTAGATGAATTAAATAAAATTGGCGGAGAAAATGCTGTAGGAATTACTGATATGGTTGAAAACAGACTTGTTGGTATGAAATCTAGAGGAGTTTATGAAACTCCAGGCGGAACTATTCTTTACAAGGCTCATAAGGATTTAGAAGAACTTTGCCTCGATCGCGAAACAGCTCATTATAAAGAACAAATAGCTTTAAAATTTGCTGATTTAGTATATAACGGACAATGGTTTACTCCACTTAGAGAAGCATTATCTGAATTTGTTACTAAAACTCAAGAAACAGTTACAGGAGAAATTAAATTAAAATTATATAAAGGAAATGTTGTCAATGCCGGTATGACTAGTCCATACTCACTATACAGTGAAGAATATGCAACCTTTGGAGAAGATGGAGTATACGATCAAAAGGATTCTGCAGGATTCATTAATCTATACGGTCTTCCAACTGTTGTAAGAGCTAAGATGCTAGAAAAAGTCAAGAAAGAGGAAATGTAATGAAGCTTTGGGGCGGACGATTCAAAAAAGGCACTGACAAATTAGTTAATGATTTTAACTCCTCTATAAATGTTGACCAGAGAATGTATAAAGAAGATATCGAAGGAAGTCTAGCTCACGCTTCAATGCTTGGAAAACAAAATATAATTCCAAAGGAAGCCAGCGACAGAATTACTTCCGGTCTTTTTGAAATATTAAAGAGAATTGATAGTGGAGCTATTGAGATCGATCAAACTTCTGAAGATATTCATAGCTTTGTTGAAGGTACCCTAACCTATTATATAGGTGAATATGGAAAAATGCTTCACACTGGAAGAAGCAGAAATGACCAAGTAACTTTAGATTTAAGATTACATTTAAAGAAAGCAATCATATCTTTAAACGAAGATATCATAGCTTTGGAAGAAGTACTTCTAGATAAAGCTAAAGAGAATATAAATACTATAATGCCCGGATATACTCATTTGCAAAAAGCTCAGCCAATAACCTTTGCGCATCATATTTTAGCTTATGCTGAAATGCTTAAGAGAGATATTGGAAGACTTACTGACTGCTATAACAGAATGGATGAAATGCCTTTAGGTGCTGGAGCATTAGCTACTTCTACTTATCCAATTGATAGAGAATCGGTTGCACGTGATCTTGGTTTTTCAAAAGTTACCTTAAACAGTTTAGATTCTGTTTCTGATAGGGACTATGTAATTGAGACATTATCCTGTCTTTCAATTATAATGATGCACTTATCAAGATTCTCTGAAGAAATAATTCTTTGGTGTACTAATGAATTCAGCTTCATTGAACTCGATGATGGCTATAGTACTGGAAGCAGTATCATGCCTCAAAAGAAAAATCCTGATGTTGCAGAACTAGTTCGAGGCAAAACAGGAAGAGTTTATGGTGATCTTATTACCTTATTAACTGTTATGAAGGGAATTCCACTTGCTTATAATAAGGATATGCAAGAAGACAAGGAAGCTCTTTTTGATGGAATAGATACTGCTACCCTTTCACTTAAAACTTTTTGTGGAATGATTAAGACTATGAGAGTAAAGAAAGATAACATGAGAAAAGGTGCAGCTCTTGGTTTTACTAATGCCACTGATGTAGCTGATTATTTAGTAAAAAAAGGAATGCCATTTAGAAATGCTCATGAGGTAGTTGGAGAAATAGTTCTTGCATGTATAAAAGAAAATAAAATGATTGAAGAATTATCTCTCGAAGAGTTTAAAGTCTTCTCTCCTATTTTCGAAGACGATATTTACCACGCAATAGATTTATTGACTTGTGTAGAGGAACGTAAAGTTATTGGCGGTCCTTCCACAGAATCAGTAAAAATGCAGATTTCTGCATTAGAAAACTTTATTAATGAATTTAAATCAGTTGACGATTAAATACTATTAAAGTATTATATGACAATTCTATTTCTAACTGTTAACTGTGTCATATCGGGGGTAATTTACAATGGTTAAGATCGGAATAATCGGTGCTACTGGATATGTTGGTGCTGAACTTTTAAGATTACTGTTATCTCATCCTAAAGTTGAAGTTGCAGCTTTAAGCTCAGTTTCTTTTGAAGGTCAGGAAATTAGTAATGTATATAAAACTTTTTTTAATAAAACAAATTTGATTTGCAAAACTGCAGAGGATGTAATTGAAAAATCAGATGTTATCTTCACTGCTCTGCCTCATGGCTTAAGTGAAGATATTGCGAAAAAGGCTATTGACAATAATAAAATCTGCATTGATATGGGTGCTGATTTCAGATTATCTAGTGAAGATGAATATGAAGAGTGGTACGGCAAGAAATTTGCTGAGCCTGCTCTCCACTCAGAAAGTATTTATGGACTTCCAGAATTGAATAGGGAAAAAATTAAAAACTGTTCCCTAATTGCGAATCCTGGCTGTTATCCGACAACTATTGAACTTGGCTTAATGCCGCTTTTAAAAAATTCATTGATAAAATTAGATAACATCATTTGTGATTCAAAATCGGGAACTACTGGTTCTGGAAGAGGTTTAACTTTAAATACTCACTTTCCAGAAGAAAATGAAACTTTCGCACCATATAAAGTTGGTGCCCATAGGCATACGCCTGAAATTGAAGAAACATTATCTGCTATGGCAGAAGATAAAGTAAGTGTAACTTTTACGCCTCACTTACTTCCAATTAATAGAGGAATTCTTTCTACAATTTATTGTATTCCAAAAGATACAGTTAACCTTGAAGAAATTCATAAATTATATGTAGATTTTTATAAAGATGAACCATTTGTTAATATATTACCTCTTGGGGAAACTGCTTCAATTAAAAATGTAAGATTAACGAATGATTGCTTTATTTCATTACACTTAAATCATAGAAAAGACCAAATTATTGTTGTAAGCACAATAGATAATATGGTTAAAGGTGCTGCCGGACAAGCAATTCAAAACATGAATATAATTCTAGGTTTTGATGAAACTGATGGATTAAATCTAATTGCACCAGCATTTTAAAGAGTTAAAAGGGGGTTATTAATTTGAATATAAATTATATAGATGGTGGAGTTACAGCTCCCAACGGTTTTTTAGCTTCTGGTGTACACTGCGGATTAAAACAAGGCAGTCTGAAGAAGGACCTAGCTTTGATTTATTCTGAAGTTCCTGCAGCTGCTGCAGGAATGTATACCAAAAACAAAGTTAAAGGTGCTCCTATTTATGTTACAAAAGAGCATCTAACTAATAAAAATGCACAAGCAATAATCATAAACAGCGGTAATGCAAATACCTGCAATGGCGATGATGGGTTACAAAAAGCAAAAAAAATGACCAGTCTTCAGGCTAAGGAGTTAAATTTAAAAACTGACGATGTTTTAGTTGCATCTACAGGAGTTATTGGGGTTCCTTTAAACATAGATGCTATTAAAAATGGCATTCCACTGCTTACTGAGAAATTGTCTAAAGAAGGTTTTGACGATGCATCTTCTGCCATAATGACCACAGATACCTTCAAAAAGCAATTGGCTTTAGAATTTTATATAGGCGATAAGAAAATAACAATTGGATCAATGGCAAAAGGCTCTGGAATGATTGAACCTAATATGGGAACAATGCTTTCTTTCCTCACAACTGACTTATCCATTTCTCCAGAATTATTAAATGAAGCTCTAAAATCAAGCGTTAGTGTAACATATAACAGAGTCAGTGTTGATGGAGACACAAGCACTAATGATATGATATTAATTTTAGCTAACGGTTTGGCTGAGAATCCTACTATAACAGAAAAAGATGATAACTATGATACTTTTGTTAAAGTTCTTACTGAATTAAATACACATATGGCTAAGAATATTGCTAAAGATGGTGAAGGTGCTACAAAATTATTAGAATGCCAAATAATAGGTGCAAAAAGTGAAAAAGATGCAGTTACTTTAGGTAAAAGTGTTATTAATTCTAGTTTAGTTAAAACAGCAATGTTTGGTAGTGATGCAAATTGGGGACGAATTCTTTGTGCACTTGGCTATGCAAATATTGACTTTGATCCTGAAAAAGTTGATGTTTCCTTCGAAAGTGCTGCTGGTTCTATAAAGGTTTGTGAATCTGGTAGTTCCTTACCTTTCGATGAAGATATAGCAAAAAAAGTTTTAAGTGAAAATGAAATTATCATCAAGGTCGATTTATTCTTAGGTGATCATAGTGCCTATGTTTGGGGCTGCGATCTAAGCTATGAATACGTAAAAATAAATGGAGACTACAGAAGCTAAATAAATGGGGGTTTTATTTTGAATTATACAGAAAGAGCTGAAGTCTTAGTTCATGCACTTCCCTATATTCAACGCTATTATGGAAAAATTATAGTAGTAAAATATGGTGGAAATGCAATGGTGAGCGATGAACTTCGTGAAACAGTTATAAATGATATTATTTTAATGAAATGCGTTGGAATTCAGCCTGTTGTAGTCCATGGAGGCGGACCAGATATTTCAGACTTTTTAAATAGATTAGGCGAAAAAAGTCAATTTATTAATGGCTTAAGATATACAGATGAAACTACTATTGATGTAGTTCAAATGGTTCTTGGTGGAAAAGTAAATAAAGATTTAGTCTCTTTAATAGAGAAATTTGGAGGAAAAGCTATTGGTTTATGTGGAATGGATGGTTCTCTTCTGAAAGCTAAAAAATTAGAATCTGAGGTTGATTTAGGATATGTAGGCGAGATAACTCAAGTAAATACTGAGATTTTAAAGATTGCTATGGATTCAGGTTATATTCCTGTTGTTGGAAGCGTAGCTTTAGGTGAACATGACAATAAGCCGTATAACATAAATGCTGATATTTGTGCTTCAAAAATCGCAGCTGCACTTAAAGCTGAAAGATTAATACTACTTACTGATGTGCCTGGAGTTATGAAAGATCCAAAAGATATTTCTAGTCTGATTAGTGTATTAAGATTACATCAAATACCTAAATTATGCCTTGAAGGTGTAATTAAGGGCGGTATGATTCCAAAAATTGATTGTTGTGTGGAAGCAATTCGAATGGGCGTTGAAAAGTCGACTATTCTCGATGGTCGTGTACCTCACTCTCTCCTTTTAGAATTATTCTCCCCTGAGGGAATTGGAACTATAATTTACTAAATTTATTTTACAGTTAAGGCCGAAATTCTTAAGGAATTTCTTAAATACATTTTTGAATTTCCTTAAGACTCTTTATGCAAATTGTTAACTTTGAATACTTGTTAAATTAAGATACAATGAAAATATAACATAATATAATTTCCAGAAATTCTGAAGGAGTTTCTAGCAAAGACAGTTAACTGCAAATCGTTAACTGTAAACTAAAAAAAGGGGTGATTTCATGTCATATAATTATGATGAAGCAAAAGAGCATGTTGTAAACAGTTATGGTCGTCTAGGTCTTACAATTACTCACGGTGAAGGTGTATATCTTTATGACCAAGATGAAAACAAATATCTGGATTTTACAAGCGGTATTGGTGTTAGCAGTTTAGGATATGGACATGAAGCATGGGTTAAAGCTACAAGTAAGCAGATAAAAACTCTTGCTCATGTCTCAAACATATTTTTTACTGAATCAAGCTTAAAGCTTGCTAAAGAATTAACTGAAAAAGCAAATATGAGTAAAGTATTTTTTGCTAACTCTGGTGCAGAAGCTAATGAAGGCTCAATTAAACTAGCTAGGAAGTACAGTTATGACAAATATGGCAATGGACGAAATAAAATTCTTACACTAATAAATTCTTTCCATGGCAGAACAGTAACTACACTAAAAGCAACTGGGCAAGAAAAGTTTCATAAGTATTTCTACCCTTTCACTGAAGGTTTTGATTATGTAAAAGCAAATGACTTAGAAGATTTCAAAGAAAAACTTTCAGATGATGTCTGTGCTATAATGCTTGAAGCAATTCAAGGAGAAGGCGGAGTTATTCCTCTTGATAAAGAATTTGTTCAGGAAGTAGTTAAAATCTGCAATGAAAAAGATGTGCTTGTAATATTTGACGAAGTTCAATGCGGTATAGGCAGAACCGGAAAAATGTTTGGTTATAACAACTTTGATGTAGAAGCTGATATAGTTTCTGTAGCTAAAGGTCTTGGTGCAGGGCTTCCTATTGGGGGTATACTTTGCTCATCTAAAGTAGCAGATGTATTCAAACCTGGTGATCATGGCTCAACTTTTGGAGCAAATCCTGTTGTATGCGCTGGTGCTTTAGTGGTTCTTGATGAAATTTGCAATGAAAAATACCTTGAGAAAATAACCAAAAGAGGTGCTTATGTAAAAGAGCTTATTGAAGAAGCTAAAAATCCTCAAGTAGAAGATGTACGTGGCATAGGCTTAATGATTGGAATAAAAGTAAAATGTGATCCAGCCCTAGTTCAAAAAGAAGCCATAAAAAAAGGTTTATTGGTATTAACAGCTGGAAAAGATGCAGTAAGACTTCTTCCACCACTTGTTATAACTAAAAAAGAATTAAAGGCTGGTATAGATATTATTCTTGAAGTTTTATCCAATATAAAAGAATAATTAATAATTTAAGAATTAGCAATTGACAATTAGAACTTGATTTCTTACATTTAATAAGTTTCTTTAAGATTTCTTCCATAATTCTATATTGTTAATTGTCTATTGTACATTAGCTTGGAGGCATTTATTATGAAAAAAGATTTATTAAAAATGGATGATCTTTCTAAAGAAGAAATCTTAGATATATTGAACTTAGCAGATCAACTAAAATATGAACAAAAACATGGTATAGAACATCATCATTTAAAAGGTAAGAGTTTAGGAATGATATTTGAAAAATCATCTACTAGGACTAGAGTTTCTTTCGAAACTGGGATGTATCAACTAGGTGGTAATTCGTTATTCTTGACTGATAAAGATCTTCAAATTGGACGTGGTGAACCAATTGAAGATACTGCAAGATCTCTTTCAAGATTCATACAAGGCATAATGATTAGAACTTTTTCTCAAGAAGAAGCTGAAAAACTTGCTAAATATGCATCGATTCCTGTTATAAATGGCTTAACAGATGATGAACATCCATGTCAGGTATTAGCAGACCTAATGACAATAAGAGAAAATAAAAATATCCTAGAAGGACTAAAAGTCGCTTTTATAGGGGATGGAAACAATATGGCAAATTCTTTAATGATTGGCTGCTTAAAGGTTGGAATGAATTTTGCAATTGCTTCTCCAAAAGAATATATGGCATCTGATAAATATTTAAATAGAGCAAAGGAAATTGCTAAAATTGAAGGAGTAAACTTCACAGTAACTACTTCTCCATATGAGGCTGCTAAAGATGCTGATGTATTAATTACAGATGTCTGGGCAAGCATGGGACATGAAAAAGAAATTGCTGAAAGAACTAAGGCTTTTAAGGATTTTCAAATTAATAAAGAATTATTAGAAGCTGCTGATAAAAACGTAATGGTGCTTCATTGCCTTCCAGCCCACAGAGGTGAAGAAATCACTGCTGAAGTTTTAGAAGAACATGCTGATTCAATTTTTGATGAATCCGAAAATAGATTACATGCTCAAAAAGCTGTACTTGTTAAATTAATGAAATAAACTCATTAGACTTTTAGAGTAATTATATATATACATGTAAAAAACAAGTAATCAAAATTTTAGGCACATGAAAAAACAGATAAGTATGCTTGTCTATTTTTCATGTGCCTAAGTACTTTTTACAAAGTCATATATTTTATTAATTTTACTTTACGGTTCCCAAATCCTTTAATGGATAATATCTAAATTGAACTTTTCCTTCAATATCAGCTGCATCCACATAAGGATTCTTCCAAAGTCTTGAATCTGCAGAATCTGGCCGATTATCTCCTAAGAAAAAATACTTTCCTTGTGGCACTTCATATGTTCCATTAAATGCATCTTTATTCTTTACATAGTCTTCATTGAGTTTTTCGCCATTTCTAAATACGACTCCTTCTTTTATATCTATTTTATCTCCTGGAAGTCCTATTAATCTCTTTACTAATCTCTCATTAAATTCATTAGAATGAAAGACTATGATATCACCAACCTTAAGATTTTCTTTATTGTATACTTTAGTTACAATAAATTTATCATTAATATTTATAGTTGGCACCATTGAAGGGGTTGGTACATATACATTAAAAAATAAGAACTTATTTACTAATAGTGCTACTGCTATTGCTGATATTACTGGTATAATCCATTCTTTAAAGAAATTCATATTATTTTTTTTAGCTATTCGCACTTTAGTATTTTTTCTTGAATTATTAATTGTGATTTTCTTTGAATTCAATACTTTATTATCGTTTCTAATCATCTCTTAATACCTCCATATTAACCATTACTTGAATAATTTTTATTCAAAATAAAATATCTCTTCGAATTTTTTATCTAATGCTATACATATTAATAATGCCAATTTAGCACTCGGACAAAATTGTCCTGTTTCTATAGAACTTATTGTCTGCCTAGATACGTTAACCATTTCTGCTAAATCTCCTTGAGATAAACTTTTTTCTGCTCTAGCTACCTTTAATCGATTCTGTAAAATTAATTTTTCCTCCATAAATGCCCTTTCTATTTACAAGTTATAGTAAGAAATTGAAATAAAAAAAACATACCGCTAATACTAAAAAAACTTCCTAATATCAATAGTTTTTTATATCTCAAATAATAATATTTGTAAAATGATTCAGTTGCAACATAAGCCATAAAAATTGTCCATATATCCCCTGTTGGAAGATGCTTATAACATTTAAAGATTGCTAAAGCTAAAATTATTAAGCTAAAGATAAATTTTGCACTTAATCCCGCTTTTCCATTAATATATTGTTCCATTTCATCCTCATTATCTATATTACTTTTCTTGTTTCTTTCCAATATCTCCTCTTTATTCATAAAATCAACTCCATTCCTATTAATGATTATTATACCTTAATTTTACACGTTGTCAAGTTTACTTGTCATCATGACAAGGATGCTTGTCTACGACTTCATATAAAGTATAGGGAGGGTTAATTGAAAGACCAGATGCCACTTTGTGAAATAAAAAGTCATATTCGCAGTTCCAAACTTAATTGTTAAAAATCCACATATCATAAAATTATTAATTAAGGCACATGATAGAATCATAATAGTAAAATAATTAATCATCTTATGGAGGAGATTACGTGGACATAAAAGAAAAAGTTAAAATATTACCTTCCTGCCCTGGTATATATCTCATGAAAGATTCTCTCAAAAATGTCATTTATGTTGGGAAATCTAAAAACTTAAAAAACAGAGTTAGTTCTTACTTTCAAAATTCAAAATCTCGCTCTCCAAAAGTTATAAAACTAGTTCAAAATCTTAAGGACTTTGAATATATAATTACTGATACAGAATTTGAAGCATTTTTACTTGAATGTGAGTTAATAAAAAAAATAAAACCTGCATATAACAAACAAATGAAAAGCCCTAAATCTTATTGCTACATAAAAATAAACCTTAACGAAAAAAATCCTGATATATTGATATGCAATGAACATAAAAGTAGCGATGAATGTATTTATTTCGGACCATATACCAATAAAAATACGTTAAGAAAGGCTATTCAAAACATAAGAGAATACTTTAAAATAATCTGCAATAATAATTTACAAAAAACTTCATCCTGTATTAATTATTCCTTGGGATTATGTATAGGAATGTGTTTAAATGATACTTTAAAAAAACAGTATATTGATATATTAAAAAGATTGGTCTATTTATTTAACGGAACTGATAAAAGTATTCTTAAAGAATTGGAACTAAAAATGCTTGATGCATCAGAAAAATTTAACTTTGAAGCAGCTGCTAAATATAGAGATTATATACAGGCAGTAAATTATTTAATTAATAATATGAAAGTTCTAAAATTTGTAAAAGAAAATAAAAATATTGTTTTGCTTGAATCTTTAAACGATAGCGTAATTAAACTTTTTCTTATTAACGGCAATAAAATACTCTTTAGTGAAAAATATTCGATGAATGATTTGAATTTGGAAAAGTTAAAACTAATTATTAGAAATAATATTTCATTTTACTTTAATAATGAGGATTTAAAGAATCCAATAGAAATTGGCTGTGAAGAAATAGATGAGTCTCAAATAATTTATACATATTTAAAAAATAAGTCTAATAATTGTAAATATTTTATAATTCCGGAGAGATGGTTAAACACTCCAGATGGTTACATGAATATATTAAACGAGCTTGATAAACTAATATCTATTTAGGGATATAGTCATAAAAATTGATATCCCTAAATAGATATCAATTTTTATGATAAATACAATATACTTATTTCTTAACATGCTCTTTTCAGCTTTATACTTATTTATACTAACTCATAATACATTTTCTATAGATTACTATCTTTATAATTATATATTTCTTAAAGTTTCATTTGCTATAACAATTTGTCCTAATGCTACGCCACTATCATTAGTTGGTATTAATTTATTTGTATACACACTAAAATTTTCATTTTCTAGTTCGTTTATTAGGCCTTTAAGCAAAATACAGTTTTGAAATACTCCTCCGCTTAATGCTACTTCATTAATACCTGTATCTTTTCTAATTAGTTTGCACATATCTTTTGCTAACCTAATTATTGTATTATGAAATTTATCTGACATAACAGAAGCTTGTTCACCTGACAATCTATCTTTTATAATACCTAAAATAATTTTTTCTGGTTTTATAACATAGAACTCTTCCTTGACTATATCATAATCATAAGTACTTAAACTATTATTTAGCTCAATTGCTTCAAGTTCTATGGCTGCCTGCCCCTCATAAGTGACATTATCTCTAACTCCAATTAGACTGGCTGCTGCATCAAA
This sequence comes from Clostridium sp. BL-8, assembly GCF_002006495.1. Classification (NCBI taxonomy): domain Bacteria; kingdom Bacillati; phylum Bacillota; class Clostridia; order Eubacteriales; family Clostridiaceae; genus Clostridium; species Clostridium sp. BL-8. The sequence goes on along the minus strand of NZ_LZZL01000007.1, from coordinate 24,708 downwards.
AAAACGTCCCATACTTGAAGTTTCTGGACAGTTAATATCTGCTTCAAGCACAGCTATAATATTAGCTGCTTTATCACCATATAATTTAATTAATATTTCTCCAATTGATAGGTCTGTGTTGTATTCACTCCACATCTTTGACTCAAACATCTTATATATATATGATACAGCCATCCTCCAAGGTTCCTTAACAGCTTTTTCACCACCTGGCATTTTTACATAATCTAAATATCCAAGTCGTGTGAATTCTTTATTATCACAGATTAAAAATTCACCACCCCATATTTTTTTATCAGTTCCATAGCCCGTTCCATCAAAAGCAATCCCAATAACTTTTTTATTTATATTATTTTCTACTAAGCAGCTTACAATATGTGCATGATGATGTTGAACCTCAATTTTGGGTATTACTGAATTATAGGCATATTGTGTTGAAGCATAGCTTGGGTGCATATCACAAGCTACATACTTTGGGACGAAATTAAATATATTCTTAAAATATTCTATATTATTTTCATAATGTTCAAAGGTCTCCAGATTTTCTAAATCTCCATTATACTGACTTAAAAATAAATTATTTTCTTTTCCTACACAAAAAGTATTTTTCATATTGGAACCACAAGCTAAAATCTCTTTTGTATTCTCCATTTTTATAGGTTCTGGTACATATCCTCTTGCTCTTCTTATCATATGGACTTCATTATTAATTACCCTTACTACTGAATCATCTACTGACATATGAATATCTCTATTATGTAGTAGAAAATAATCTGCAATCTCAGTTAACTTCTTAACTGCACTTTCATTTTTATATTCTAAAGGTAATCCATTAATATTTGCACTTGTCATAACTAAAACCTTTACGCTATCCTCAAACAATAAATAATGCAAAGGCGTATATGGAAGCATTACACCTAAAGTTTTTTGATTTGGTGCTATGTACTGTGATAAATTGTAGTTATCAATCTGTTCTAGTATTACTATAGGCTTTTTTGAACCTGTAAGGATTTTTTCTTCTTTTTCATCTACATGGCAGTATTTTTTTACTGTCTTTATATTCCTTACCATAACCGCAAAGGCTTTGTCTGGCCTTTTTTTTCTACTTCTTAGCAGTCTCACTGCTTCCTCATTTTCAGCATCGCAAACTAAATGAAATCCTCCAAGACCTTTAATAGCAAAAATTTTACCTTCTTTAAGCTTTTGTCTTGTCCATTTCAATACATCATCAACTTTAATCTCCACTCCACAAGAATCTTCAATCCAAAGCTTAGGTCCACACTCCTTGCAGACATTAGGCTGGGCATGAAATCTTCTATTAACTGGATCTATGTATTCCTCCTGGCATTCCCTGCACATAACAAATTTTTTCATGGTTGTATTTGCTCTATCATATGGAATAGCTTTTATTATTGAAAATCTTGGACCACAATTTGTACAGTTAGTAAAAGGATATTTATATCTTCTATTGGATGGATCGTTAATATCCTTAATACATTCTTCACAAACAGATATATCTGGAGAAATTAAAGTAAACTTTTCTTTTTTGCTTTCGCTTTCTCTTATTTCAAAATTTTCATAATTAAAAAGCTCTTTTTCATTTACAATTATGTTGTCTATTTTAGCTAAGGGAGGCTTTTTGCACTTAAGATTATGAATAAATATGTTTAAATTATCTTCTTGTCCTTCAATATCGATATATACTCCTTCTGAATTGTTATTAATCCATCCTTTCAGTTCTAGAGAAATTGCCTGCTTATAAACAAAAGGCCTAAATCCGACACCTTGTACAATTCCTTCAACTTTTAAAAATAATCTCTTAATAATAACACCTTCCATCAATAAAAATTCAGAGATTTTCCTTTTAGCCTTCCAATAGATTTTTCATATTTCTGTAAAATATGAGTATAGTTCATACCTCGAGATATACACTTGTTTTTTTAATTTTATACATTACTTAATCCATTATCTGTCTATTAAATCTGCTTAGGCACAATCAAATAAATAGCAAGTTCATGTGCCTTACATTATATATTATTCGTCAATATCTTAACAAATTCTAGGCAATTGCTCTCCTGAAGGCATATCTACTATTCTTTTTCCACCTATAATAGTTTTTAAATAAACCTTTTGTGATGATTGTTCTACTACTTTCCCAATAATCGCTGCATTAACACCAAGTGAATGCTTTCTCATTGCTTCAAGCACATAACTTGCATATGCTTCTGGAACAAAACAACACAGCTTGCCTTCATTTGCAACATATAAAGGATCTAAACCTAAAAGCTCACAGCTTCCTTTCACTGCTTCACTTATAGGAATTGAATTTTCATCTAATTCAATAGATACTTTGCTTGCCTCTGCAATTTCATTTAATACCGCTGCAACACCGCCTCTTGTAGCATCTCTTAACACATGGATATCAGAACATACTTCAAGCATGGAATCTACAAGAGAATTTAAAGGTGCGCAATCGCTTTTTAAATCTCCTTGTATGTCTATTCCACTTCGCTGGCACATAATAGTCATTCCGTGATCTCCTAATGTTCCATTTACAATAACTACATCGCCAGCCTTGGCATTGCTTGCTTTAATGTTTGTATTTTCATAAATTGCTCCTATTCCTGAAGTATTGATAAATACTCCATCCACACCGCCTTTTTCAACTACTTTAGTGTCTCCCGCAATAATTTGAACTCCTGCTTCTTTTGCTGCTTCCGCCATAGATTTCACAATGAGTTCTAGTTTTTCTACTTCAAAGCCTTCTTCTATCATAAATGCACTTGTTAAATACAAAGGCTTAGCTCCACTCATCGCCAAATCATTTACTGTACCGCAAATTGCAAGCTTTCCAATATTTCCACCATTAAAAAACATAGGTTTAACTACGAAAGAATCAGTGGTAAAAGCAACTTTACTGCTATTTAAGGCAAACTGCGCTGAATCATTCATTTCATTTATTATTTCATTATTAAAATACCTTAAAAACAAATCATTAATTAAATTGTTTGTTTGTTTTCCTCCGCTGCCATGACTTAATGATATTTTATTATCCATTATTTATACACCCCCAAGAGTAAATTAATCATTTAAGAACTATACCTATAGTAAGCTGCACAGGTACCTTCTGAGGATACCATACAGGAACCTACAGGATTCTCCGGCGTACAGGCTTTCCTAAACAATGGACATTCAAAGGGAGTTATTTTCCCTTTAAGTATATCACCACACCTACAGCCTGGACTTCCATCATAATCCTTATAGTTTATGTCAAAATGCTTTATAGCATCAAAATCTTCGTATTCATTATTAAGTTTATACCCACTATTAGGAATAGTGCCTATTCCCCTCCATGTACTTTCAGTTATTTCAAAAACTTTATCTAAATATTCTAAAGCCTTTGAATTTCCATCATCTCTTACTATTCTTTTATACTCATTCACTATTTTATAATCTCTTTTATCTATCATATTTATAAGTGTATTTAAACTCTTAAGTATATCTAAAGGCTCAAAACCAGTTATTACTCCAGGAATATTATATTCATTGCTTAAAAATTCATATGGCCTTTTACCTATAACAGCACTGACATGCCCTGGAAGTAAAAATCCATCTATATTAATTTCTTTATCCTCTACAAGAGCTCTCATTGCAGGAGGAACAATCTTATGAGCTGTCAAGAAAAATAAGTTTTTTATTCCTTTTTTCCTTGCCTCTATGGCAGTTATCGCTGTCATTGGCGTTGTTGTTTCAAATCCAACTGAAAGAAATACTACTTTTTTTGATGAGCTGTTTTCTGCGAGCGCTAATGCATCCATTGGTGAATATACAATTCTGATATCAGCACCTTCTGCTTTTCTTTTCATTAAAGAAGTCTTTCTTCCTGGCACTCTTATCATATCTCCAAAGGTCGCAATTATGACATCTTTATTTAAAGTCAGTCCTAAAGCAGTATCAATATAACTTTGAGGAGTAACACATACCGGGCATCCTGGTCCAGATATTACCTTTATATTTCCTGGTAGTATGTCTCTTATACCATATCTAAATATAGCCATAGTATGTGTACCACAGACTTCCATGATATTTATCTTTTCGTCTGTTATATTTTGCAGTAATTTTACGAGGCTTTTAGCATATTCTCCATTTCTAAACTCGTCAACAAATTTCATTGTCTGACAACTCCTTTATTAATTCTAGAGTTTTTTCTGCTTCTTCCTCATCAATTGTTTCTATTGCACAACCTGCATGAATAAGAACATATTGTCCAATTTTTGCATCTGGAATTAAATGCATGAAAACTTCTCTTTTCATACTGCCTATTTCTATAACTCCTTTAAATCCATCTAAACTTAAAACTTTCCCTGGAACTGCTAAGCACATAGTACCCCTCCTATAATTATTGTCTCTTTCTTGGTACGTAGAGTTTTATATTTCAACCTCTACTTCTCCTCATTTTTTCTTTCCACAAAATAAACAATCCATATACTTATTTCATATAATATAATTATTGGTAAAATTGAAATTACACACGTAAATAAACCAGCATTAGATATAAATATCCCCTCAAGAGTTAACGTTGATAAAATAATATATTTTCTCCACTTTTTAAGTCTTTTAGAACTTAATAATGACATTTTTCCTAAAAGGACAATTACATAAGGAATTAAAAACACAATTCCTATAAAGAAACAGAAGATACCTATAAAATTGAAATACGTACTTCCAGAAAATAATGGAGTCATATAGGCTTCTCCATAAGATATAAGAAAATTTAAAACAAGTGGTATAATTAATATATATCCAAAAAACATCCCGGAAAGAAATAAAATACCTATAAAAAATAAATTTTTATATAACAAACTTTTTTCTTTGCCAGTAAGTCCAGGATTGATAAAAGCTGCAATCTCATATAATATTATTGGACTTACAATTATAGCTCCAGCAAATATTGATACTTCCATTCTAGTTATAAAACCGTCTGTTATAGAAAAATAAACAAGATTTAAATTAAACCTGGATATAGGATACATCAATATCTTGATTAAATAATAAACTTTATCATATATTATTCCTGCTACTACAGCTATTGATATAATAATAATTATTAATCTTTTTCTTAGCTCACTGAGGTGATCTACTACAGACATTTCCTTTATTTTTTCATTAGCCATACAATTACCTCTAAAATTAATATTTAAATAAACTTCTTTATTGTATTTCAGCTGCCTTATCTTTTTTTTCTAGTAAACAAATACACCAAATACTGATTTCATATAAAGCAATTATAGGCATAGTCACTAATATAAAAGTCATAGCGTCTAAAGAAGGGGCAATAAAAGCTACAGTTATTAGTGCAGCCATTATCGCAAATTTTCTCTTACTTTTTAGCATTCTAGAGTTGACTATTTTTATTCTTGATAAAGCAATAAGAATAAGAGGAAGTTCAAAAAGCAAGCCTATAGTAAGCAATAATGTTCCAATAAACGAAAAATAATCATTACCAGACAAATTTGCCTGCATAAATTCATTACCACAATCTAATAAAAATCTTATAGTTGACGGCAATAAAAGCTTATATCCAAATAAAATTCCTCCTATAAATAGTGCTACTGCAAATGGAATTATGACAAAGTAAAGCAGTCTTCTGATCTTTTTATTTATTTTTGAAGCACCTATATATACTAATAAATAAGTTATTATGGGAGAGGAAACGACAACCCCTCCTAAAAATGCAACTTTCATTTTTGCCATAAATCCATCAGTAGGAGTTATGAAATATAGATTATTTCCATCAAGCGGCTTAACTAACATACTAATAATATAATCAGCCCTAAAATACATAACTCCTGTAGCAATAGCTATAATCACAATTATTGCTATTATTACTTTTCTGATTTTTTCTAAAACATGTACTATCTGAACAATCTGTTCACTCTTTATCATACATTTTTACTCCTGCTTTTCTTCTTTCTTCTCTTCAGTTTTATCAGCAGTAACAATAGCTTCCCCCTTTGTAAGATCACTTGAAGCTTTCTTAAATTCTTTAATAGCTTCTCCAACAGACTTACCTACTGATGGTAGCTTTCCTGGTCCAAAGATCACTAAAGCAATCACTAATATTATTATTAATTCTGGAAATCCTATTCTTGGCATATTCCTCTCCTCCTAAAAATATATTCGCCGCCAGATTTTTTCTCACCTACATTCGAAGATCAGATGTGTAAAAATCTGCAGCTGAATGGTTTCTATAATTTTTTTATTTGTTTCGCTTTTCAGCAACCTTTCCTTTTAACCATGAGCAAAATTCGTCAATGCCTTCATCTTTGATGCAATTTGTTTCAAAGGTTTCAGCATTGGCATTTAAAGAATTTATGTCTTTATAAAATTCTTCCTTATTGAAATTAGTAAATGGAAGCAAGTCTATTTTATTCAAAATAACTGCACTGCTTTTTTCAAACATTAAAGGATATTTAAGAGGCTTATCATTTCCTTCTGTTGTGCTTAATACACAAATTTTTATGTCTTCACCTATTTCAAATTCAGCAGGACATACAAGATTCCCAACATTCTCTATTACAAGAAGATCAATACCTTCAAGATTCAATGAATCTAATGAATTTTTAATCATATCACCATCTAAATGGCATGCTCCTCCAGTATTTATCTGCACAACTTGTACTCCCTGTGCTTCAATTCTTTCAGCATCTTTAGTCGTATAAATATCGCCTTCAATTACGGCAATTTTTAATTCAGCTTTTAACTTTGTAATAACTTTTTCAAGTATTGAAGTCTTTCCTGATCCAGGAGAACTCATTAAGTTAATAACATAAATTCCTTTTTCATCTAACACTTTTTTATTTTTTGCTGTTATTTCATCATTGGTTTGAAGTATATTAGTTACTACTTTAATTTCACTCATTCTTTTTTACTCTCCTTCAATTGTATTTATATAAAGTTCATATCCACTTAAAATATTAGTGCAGAATTTATTACATTTAGGGCATAATTTATTAAAATGATCTATTTCAAATGTAATTTTGCAATCATCACATTTAGCCGTTGCATTAACTTTTTCTATTAAAAACTGTGCACCTTCAGCCATTGTTCCTTTTGATAAGCCTTGAAATGCAAACTCTAAAGCTTCTGGCATTACTCCAGAAAGTTTTCCGACCTTTATAGTTATTTTAGATATATTCTTTAAATTGTTTTCTTTTGCTTTCTCTTGAACAATTTTTATTGCATTTTCCATAATTGAAACTTCATGCATAGCACTCACCTAACTTATAATTAATCATCTTTATTATTTAGCTCAACTTTAATATGTTTTATAATTTCTGGTATTTTATTTTTTATATTGTCAGTCATTTCTGTATCTAAACATATTTCTTCAGGTTCTACTCCGAATATTACAACTTTGGGAAATTTAGCTAGCATATTTGCCATCTTAACTACATCTAATATCTGAACATCATGTATTGACAAGTTTTCTTGTTTATAGTCTTTAATCTCTTCTGGATTAATCTTATAAATAGTGCCAGGTTTATGCCCTGCCCTTAAGCAATCTACAACTATTACTTTGTTATATTCTAAAAAATAACTTAATGTATCTAATGTAGAGGTACCTCCATCTACTAATTCAACAGTAGCTGGAAGCTTTTCATCTTCTAATTTCCTTATAACATAAACTCCTACACCATCATCCTTTAAAAGTATATTTCCTATTCCAATGATGGCAGTATCCTTCATAAATTAAACTCCTAAAGTTTCTACTATGAATTTAGACATTTCAACTCCATCTGGTGACATTACATGTACTGAACATCCTGTGCATGGATCAAAAGAATGAACAATTCTTAATAATTCTACAGGTTGAGTTGTATCTGCTACATGAGTTCCTATTAAAGCTTTTTCAATTGGTCCAGCATTACCATTATCATCCATTGGTGATGCATTCCAACATGTTGGAGTAATAATTTGATATTTCGATATCTTTGATCCTGATACTGACACCCAATGTCCAAGTGCTCCTCTTGGTGCTTCGGTTAGACCTACTCCGTTTCCTAAAGACGGAGTTCCTATATCTGTATATCCACTTGTACCTGTTTCTACTTGATCAATCCATGCACTCATATTACTTGCAATTTTAGCTGTTTCAATGTATCTTGCCATGTGTCTATCCATAACTGATACACCATTCTTATAATCACCGCTTATCCATGTTCTTGCTAAAGGACCTGCTTCATAAGGTTGTCCCTCATATCTTGGAGCCTTAAGCCAAGTATATGCTCCTGATTTTCCATAATCCGGTATCGTATCTTCTGCAGCAGGATTTACTCCAGATTTCGATGAATACCATGAATGTCCTACATATTCTTGAATGTTAGATTGATCAAAGCTTTCTATATTTCCATTGCTTACAATACCTTGCGGAAATAATTTGTTTCCATTTGTGTCTATATCAAAAACACCATAAGTTATTAGACTACCATAACCTTTTCCAACATTATAATAATCACCATAAGTTGATGCTAACTTATTAACATCTGCTTGATATGTATTTGTAATAAAAGTTGTTACTTCATTTAAGCAATTTTTGAAATTATCTATATCTGTTGTTGAAGGTATTGCGGTTACTCCTCCTGGAACAACATTTGCAACGTGTGGAAGCTTTCCACCAAATATCGCTCCCATCTCATGTGCTTGTCTTCTAATTGATAATGCTTTTATATAATTATCAACTAATGCTTGATTATCACTTGAATTAAATCTATGATCTTGACTATATCCTGGAGTCCATGGTTGAACTTGCGGTCCTTGAATATAATCCATTAATGTCAAATGATAGAACTGTAATATATGATCTGAAAGATAATTTGACCCTTGTATAAGATTTCTAAGAAGTAAGGCCTGTAAACTTGGAGTAAAGTTAGCTGCCTGTTCTATTGCCTTGGATGACGCTACTGCGTGTGAAACAGGACATAATCCACATATTCTTTGTGTTAAAAATGCTGCATCCTTTGGCACTCTATTTAAAAGAAGATTTTCAAAATCTCTATAAAGCCCTCCTGTCGCTTGAGCTGCAGTTACAGTATTATTTGAATCAAGTGTTACACTAACTTTTAAATGTCCTTCCAATCTTGTTATTGGATCTAATACTAATGTACTCATTTATATCATCCCTTTCGTACTAAATTACTAATTTTATAACTGATTTATAGATAATCATTCCTTTAAGAAAGTGATTTAACCTATTAGCTTGATTACACTATTTCCGGTTATCTTCTTGTAGCACTAGAAACAGTATCTACTTCATTGTTTTGTTTATCTTCTTTTTTATCATTTTCTTTTTTGCCATCTCCTACTGCTTGCGGAGAAATCAATGGATTTGTTGGGAAAGTTGGATTTGCACAACCTATACATGGATAATTTGAGGTAACACAAAAATTAACTCCATTATTCCATTTCATACTAGGACATACATTATCACATTGAGGTCCCAAGCACCCTATTTTCTCATAACATCCAAATACACCTGGCTGATTTACCTTAGTTTCTGGTCTTCTTGGACATTGATGATGAACTGTGACTCCATAATATTTAGTTGGTCTATTGTTAGAATCTAAAGTTGGCATTCCTGTTAAAATAAGATCAAGTAATGTTTGTACCATAACAGTTGGATGAACTGGGCATCCTGAAAGATTTATTATAGGATTAGCTGTTTTTCCACTTAATATTGTTGCCACTGGCTCACAAGTTGTATTAGTGCTTGTAGCTGACACTCCACCAAAGGACGCGCAAGTTCCTGCGGCAACTACATATTTTGCCATAGGCCCATATTTTAGTATTGCCTGCTGCATTGTTAATGGCGCTCCATTTTGTTCACCAATTATACAATAATTCCCACTTTCACCTGTAGGTATTGCACCTTCAACTACAAGTATGAATTGTCCATTGTAGTTATTGGCACATTCATCAAGACTCTGCATTGCTAAATCTCCTGATGCTGTCATAAGAGTAGTATCATACTTTATACTTATCTTGTTCAAAAGTACATCATCAATTGTTGTAGGATCTGTAACATTAAGAGTAGATATTGTACATCCAGAACAGCCTGCTCCATTTAACCAGATTACAGGCGGATCAGTATCAGCTGCAAGCACTGTATTTACTCTATCAATATCGAAGTCAATTTTTAGAGCTACTGCAGCAACCACAGACCATTTTAGAAAATCTCTTCTGCTAATTTTCATAGTAACACTCCTCTTTTTTGATATTTTTATATAATATCATGTATTATTTTATGGTAATTATATTCTTTTGAAGTTTAACCCACCAATTCCACTTTTATTAATATAAATCCACAAAAAACCAGAACTATGAATTAAATTATATAAATCAAACCTTAATAAATCATTAGAATTTACTGAGAGTTTGCTGAGAAAACATATTTTAAAATTTTTTAAATAAATTTCCTCCATATTTTAAGAACAAGTAATTTTTTTAAGGTAGCCATTACACTCTTTAAAAACTATATCTTTTTCTATTGGATTACTGTATATTAGTAGTAACAAGGATTTAAGGCAAAATCAAATAAATAACAAGTCAATTTGCCAGTCTATTTTTCATAATAAAGGAAGCTCGACTTGCATATGCTACCTGAGTGCTAACAGAGTAAGTGACCATAATCAAATCATATATCTGAGGGGTCTGCTATAAGGGCCATTTATCTCCTTACCTGATGAAAATATCCATGGCAATTTTAGACTTGTTATTTATTTTCATGTGCCTATAAAAATCTTAGATTATAATGAGGTGAGATTTTAAATGAAAGTATTACTTATTAATGGTAGTCCAAAAGCTCAAGGATGCACTTATACTGCTTTGAGTGAAATAACTAATGAATTAGAAAAAGAAAATATTGAAACAGAAATTTTCCATCTTGGAAATAAACCTATACGTGGATGTACAGCTTGCGGCGGCTGTCATAAAAATGGAGATGGTAAATGTGTGTTTAACGATGATGTTGTAAATGCTTTTTTAGAAAAGGCTAAAGAAGCTGATGGCTTTATATTTGGTTCACCTGTCCATTATGCAGCTCCATCTGGTGCAATCACATCATTTTTAGATAGAGCATTCTTTGCTGGAGGAAGTATATTCGGGCTAAAACCTGGTGCTGCAATCGTAAGCTGCCGTCGTGGTGGATCAACTGCTGCTTTTGATCAATTAAATAAATATTTCACAATTTCTAATATGCCAGTTGTATCTTCACAATACTGGAATATGGTTCATGGAAATACTCCTGAAGAAGTGAAGCAAGATTTAGAGGGGATGCAAACCATGAGAGTTTTAGGCAAAAACATGGCATGGCTTCTAAAATCTATAGAAGCAGGAAAACAGGCTGGAATCTCATTACCAGAAAAAGAACCTAGAGTTGCTACTAACTTTATACGTTAAGAAAAAACTATGGTTATCCAGTTTGGAAACTTAGACTTATGTTGTAGCTTATCAAAATAACATACATTTTTATGAAATAGGCATTTTAAATTAAGCTGATGAAAGTTCTTAATGGGAGCCTGTTCGAATTATTGCTTGTCACGAACTTGTTTCTGGAACATGCAGAAATGGGTACACGCTCACACTTAGAACTTTCCATCGAAAATTTCATAAGTCCTGTGGAATAAAATGTATGTTATTTCTAGTATATATACAAAAAAAGTTTAGTTTAATTAGATAATTATAATATAACATAAGCTAAATTTATGAGTTATTTATTTATAAAGAACTCTATATAGTTATCACTATCCAATCCTCTGCTTTAATATATCAAAATATCGGTTACAAGTTATAAATCTATTTTATATGTGTATACCTATAAAATTTCTCCATTGGTTGAAATTACATTTTTAAACCAGTCAAAGCTTTTTTTCTTATATCTTTTTAAATCTCTCATATCGGTTTCATCACGATTGACAAATATAAATCCATATCTTTTTTTCATTTCGCCTTGAGAGCTTAAAATATCGGTACATCCCCAGGTTAAATATCCTATGACATCTACACCTTCTTCCATTGCAAGCTTCATTTGCTCAATATGTGCTTTTAGATACTCTATTCTATAATCATCTTCTACCGTATTATTTTCATTTAATTCCTCTTTTACACCGATTCCATTTTCTGTTACAAAAATTGGCATTTTATATTTTGCATATATATCTTTTAAGGCTATTCTAAAACCTATGGGGTCAACAGCCCATCCCCATTCATTTTTCTTTAGCAATGGATTAGGACTAACGTCTTTCATAATATCATTATCTTCTTCTCCATAGTTTTCTACAATTGCACTTTGATAATAACTGAAACTCAAATAATCAACTGTATTTTCTTTTAAGAGTTCTGCATCCCCATCTTCAAATACTGGCTTTATATTTTTCCTTTCCCAATCACTTGTTACATACGATGGATATTCTCCATAAGTAAATACATCAAAGTATAAATCATTGAAAAATTCTTTAAATTTTAAATTTGCTAATGCATCCTCCGGTTTACAGGTTGCTGGATATGTTGTCATATAAGTAACCATTCCACCCATTTTACCATCGGGAATTATTTCATGTAAAAGCTTCGAAGCTTTAGCATGAGCTATAAAAACATTGTGACATACCTGATAAGATAGTGCTTCTCTATCCACTGCATTTGTTATTGTCACACCCCATAATTGTGGACGAACAAGTACTAAATTCTGCTCATTAAAGGTTATCCAATATTTAACTTTATCCTTAAAACTTTCAAATACAACTTTTACATATCTTTCAAACAAATCTACAACTTTTCTTGATGCAAATCCATTATATTTTTCAGCTAAAGCTTGTGGTAAGTCAAAATGATAAAGAGTAATAACTGGCTCTATTCCATTAGCTATTAATTCATCAAATAAATCGTGATAAAATTTTAAACCTTCTTCATTTACTTCCCCTTCACCATCAGGGATAATTCTGGTCCATGAAATACTTGTGCGATAACTATTAATACCTAATTCTTTAAATAATGCAATATCTTCTTTATACCTATGATAAAAATCAACAGCTATTTCCCAATTAGAAAAACCTTCTTTTATTTCTCTCTTATCAACTATAGAAATTCCTTTGCCTCCTTCTTTTGAAGCTCCTTCGCTCTGAAATGACGTAACTGCACTTCCCCATAGAAATCCTCTTGGAATTATTTTAGCTTTTTCTTCCTTCACAGTAATTCCTCCTCTTATTCACAAAATCTAAGTCTTATATTAATTGTAAACTCACTAAATTCAACTTTCATTACCTGTCTATACAAGAAATTTTGAACCTATGTTATAATGTTTTTAATTATTAAGCTTATTATTTGGAGGTTAAAATTGAAAAGCGATTATATTATTAATGACTTAATAGAAAAGATTACATCAGAAAAAATTGCAATAGCCTCTCGTATTCCTTCTGAAACACAATTGGCAATCAAATATGAATGTAATAGACACACCGTAAGGAAGGCAATTGGACACTTAATTGAGCGAGGATATTTATTTAAAACTGATGATGGTTCAACCTTTGTCAGTGATATTACTCATTATAATAATAGTATTCTTTTTTTATCTTCTCTATCAGATTATTTTAATTCAGAAAATATTAAATCAGAGGTTAAAGAATTTGAATTAACTAAAGCTTCGGCTAAACTTAGTGAATTACTCCAAATAGAACAAGCTTCGAAGGTTTGGCTTATAAAGAGAGTCCGCTATATAGACTCACGTCCTATTCATATGGAGGAAATTTATATGCCTTATTCTCTATTTCCTAATCTTACTGCTATGGATTGTACGGCAAGTCTTCTTTCTTATATTGAATCTCAATATGATTATAAAATAAGCCATGGTATTAGAACTGTGAGTCCCGTTAAATTAAATGAATATAAAAGTAACTTATTAGATTTACCTAATGAATCTGTTGTTATGCAAATTGAAAACATAGGTTATTTAACTAATAAACGAATATATGAGTATTCTATAAGTACAACGCGAGAGAACAAACTCCAATATTACTGCAAACGATAAAATTTAAACTTTGCTATATTTCAATAATATTATTTTCTAAAAATTAATATACTTCTTACTTATGTAAGAAAAATGGGACTATCATACAAAGAAGAAAAACTACAATACATTTAATTAGATTTTCAAATTTTAATTAAATGTATTATTACTGATTTTCTTAATTCGACAGTCCCATTTTTAAGCATTTATAACTTTAAAAATATAATACTTTCTAAATTTAGCTTTTTATTTGAAATTACTTCTTATTGCAGGTATCACATTGTTCTTTACATGTTTTGCTACCCTTTTCTTCATATTCATCATCCATTAACTCTTCTGAAAATTCTGTTGAAAATTTAGATTTATATTTTCTGTTATTTATCTTCATATATGCATTTTTAGTCGAATTATTTAAGAAGTTCATTCCCATATAAATTAATGAAAAAAATGCTACCATTAACAATCCCACTATAAGCGCTGGAGCCTGATCAGGAATAAGAGGCATACTAAAAATAACAACTATCATGCTTATTAGACCTATCCAAGATGTGTATGGATACCCAGGCATTTGACACTTTCCATCTGGTGGGCATCCATTTTTTTTACGGAATTTTATATGAGTAGCCATAATTACTGCATAAGTAAACAATAATGCAAATCCGCTAGAGCTTATTAAAAATAAATAAATTCTAGGAAATAATAATCCAAAGCCTAATCCTAAAAGCATAGAAAAGCCTGAGAATAATATCGCCTTATAAGGAATATCCCCTTTATCTTTCAACCAACTTGGTGCATCACCTTCATCTGCAAGAGATCTTAACATTCTCGCAATTCCAAACATAGATGCAAGAGATGCAGAAAGTATAGCTGTGATAAGTACAAAATTTATAATATTACCTACCCATGTAATTCCCCATCTATTAAGTGCCGCTACCATTGGGCTTATATCTTCATTAAGTTCAGCTGTAGGAATTAATGGTAGTAATGCAATAACATAAAGTATATATAAACCGACAAGAGCTACAACTGTATAATTAATTGCCTTTGGAATAGTTTCTTTGGGATTATTTGCTTCCGAAGCCGCAAGTCCAATTATTTCAAACCCTGCATAGGCAAAAATAACTATAAGCATGCTTCCTGCAATCCCACCTATTCCTCCTGATATTAACGGCTCACGCATTAACTCTCCTGCACCTACTGCTGTTTTTCCTGGAATTATTCCTATTACTAATAATACTGAAATAATTATAAATGAAACTATAGTTAGCAATTTTATTGCAGAAAGCCCGCTAGTAAGCTTACTTAATTTATCAGCTCCTAAAAGATTAAGCAGTGTTACGCCTGTTATTATTATAGTTCCGCCAATAGCTATTGATATATTTGGAATCCAATCCTGCAGCAAAATAGATACAGCGGTAGCCTCACTAGACATTGAAAGGATCATTCCAACCCAATAAACCCAACCAACAACAAATCCCATCCCTGGTCCAAAGGCTTGCGTCGCAAATGTTCTAAAAGATCCCGAATCAGGATTGGCCACAGTCATTTCCGATAAAGCATAAAGTATAAAATATACCATGAACCCTCCTAATACGTAAGATATCACAATAGAAGGCCCTGCTGCGTTAATAGCAACCGACGAACCTAGAAAAAACGATCCCCCTATTATACTCCCAAGTGCCATCATAGTAAGATGTCCTGCAGATAATCCATTATATTTTTTCTTCATAATATTCTCCTCCATTTTATATATATCTTAATTCAAGTTTTCATATTATTTTTCAAGATGCTATAAATAGTCTCTAGAATATTATTCCGCAAAATTATAATTACATTCTCCTAAAGTATATTTAATTTAATATACATAAATAAAACTCTAGCCTCACTAAATAGACTAAAGTTTTATTATTATGTAACATATAATTATTTTTCAATATAATTAATTACATTTTTCACTATTAAATTTATTGTTCCATCGCCATTTCTTTGTATTTCAAATTTACTTGAATCATGGTAAGTGTTTTCATTTATGTACAAATCAATTTGCTTATCAATATTAAGTCTGACTCTTTTTAATTTTTTCTCAACCCAAGCCTTATCGACTGCTACTTCTTCATTTAGCCCTTGCTGCTTTATATAACTTGAAAATCCCTCTTTTACTTCTGGCTGCTCATTAAATAACTCTGCTGAAAAATCATCAATATTTATTGTGTCTTCTCCTTTAAGCTTAGTTTTAATGGCTGTTCTAATCTCTTCTGCCTTTCCTGCATCTTCTGTAATATTTTTTCTAGTCCAGTTTTCAGCCGCCTTTACAAAAGTTCTGGTCATATCTCTTTCATTTGTAACTATATTGGCACCTAAAAATGTATTTATAAAATAGTTTGCTCCATATTCATCTTCTTTACCGCTTCTTTGTTTATCTAAAATCATCAGGTTGTATCTATCTGTATCTTTAATTGGCTTAATAAATGCAGCTTTTTGAATCTTTTGCCCACTACCTGGAAGACCTGCTACCTGTGGCACTATTCCTATTCCTATTTTTTCATCAATAAACTGAACTTCATGAGTAAAATTTTTAACATAATCCATTTTAAGTATTCCAACCATTGGACCTTGATCAGTGGTTATTGATGTTATGATTAAATCCCCAGATGGAATATTCACATTAGTCTTCATTATCAAAAATAATTGTCTCGCCAATTCTTTTGATACATTAACTAAATCATTATCTATACCCTTTAAATAATTTTGTGCAACTTCTTTTACTATATTTCTTTCATAATTAAATCTTCCATATTTAAGCTCATCATCTTTTAAACACTTTTCTACATGCTTATATAAAAATGCATATATGTCTTCATCTAATTCCAAACTATATTCGTTTAAAATAGGTTCTTCCCCATTACTATCTAATATGTGAATTATTGCTTCATTTATATTAATTTCATTTATGTATTCCATATGTATCTCACCATCCAAAAATATTTGTACATTAGATATTATAAACTTTAATTAAAATAAAAAAAAGTTTTTCAATATTTTCTTTTAATGTGCTGGTATTTCTTGATTTTTTCCAAATGCTTTTTCATATTTAGGGCATCCAAAGTGCTTTGCAAACCACTGCACAACAAAAGGACATAAAACTGCAGATAAAATGGCTGCACAGGATATCTGTATAGTTGCCACCTTTACATATGGAAGAAAAGCAGGTACTATTTGTCCAATCATCGCTGGTACTGCAATAGTGTTTCCTGCAACAGATACGGTTGCCATTCCACCATATCCCGGCCTTTTTAATATAAAACGATCTACAATAAACGCAACTGGCCCGGTTACAAGCATTACTATAATAAAAAGTAAAATCCCGCTAAATCCAGCTGTTATAACTTTCTCAAGATCAATATTAGCGCCTAATATAAATCCCATTATTGGTAATATTAATGCATTACCTGTTTTTGTAGCTACTCTAATTTCTTCGTCAATACTTGATAGTAAAATCCCTATACATATTGGCAGCAAAATAGTCGCATATTCCTGCCAACTGATGAAACTAGCACCTGAAACCCCTATAGTCATTAGTGATAACATAGGCCCTGAATTTAAATTAAACATGGATCTTGCTACAATGTCAGCATGATCTCCATAATTCTCCATGAGCCCCATATATAAGCTGCCATTATTGTTTGTTAAAGCACATAATAATGATAAGCTGCATACTCCTAAAATACCTTCATATCCAAAGAAATGAAATACAAGAATATATGCACCTGCTCCTGCTAAATATTTAAATAGAACATGACTACCTCCACGTTTTAACGCTTCTGGAATGTCTTTTACTTTCATCTGAGTTCCTGTAAATAATAAAGTTAAAAACATTATAATTCTTAATCCATCATCAGAAAGCAGCGCTTGGCTATAACTACCTATCCTTAAAATCCATGGACAAAGTGTATTTAAAATAGCTGCCACAAATAATGGTATAATCATTGTTCCAGCTGGCACCTTATTTACTGAATTTAATAACTTCATTGCTCTCTCCCCTCTTTATCTAATCGTTTTATTTCTTATTAATACCCATTTAAAACGCCTCTTACTTTTATGTACTAACTCTACTTTAAATACTTTTCTTATACTTTTCAAGTATAAACTCAAAAATAAAAAAAGTGAAAAAGAGAACATTTTTTACGAATCCATTATGATTCACAAACTTCTCTTTTTCACTCTCTGATACTTTTACTTAAGATATGTTTTATAAATTATGATATAATTTTTTATTTACATAGCTTTCTAAATTCATCTGCAACAAATTGTACTTGTGTTCCTACAACGACTTGTACACTTGTTTTTCCTGGCCTAATTACGCCTGATATTCCTGCAGATTTAATAACCTTTTCATCTACTAATGATTGATCTTTAACTTCTAAACGCAATCTAGTTACACAGTTATCAATAGAAGTTATATTTTCCTTTCCACCAACACCTCTTAATATGACAGCTGCTACTTCTGTGAAGTTATCATTTGAAAGTTTTACATTAACTTCATCTGCATCATCATCTTCTCTACCTGGTGTCTTTAAGTTAAACTTTGTGATTACTATACGGAATACAACATAGTAAATTACACCAACAACTAAACCAATTGGAATTAACATAAGTGGATTTTCAGCCATTGGAGCTTGGAAACTTAAGAACCAATCTACAAATCCAGCACTAAAGTTAAATCCAGCTCTTACTGGTAATAATGTACATACGAATGCTGAAAGTCCTGTTAAACCTGCATGAACTACGTATAATCCTGGAGCTAAGAACATAAATGCAAATTCTAATGGTTCTGTAACACCAGTGAAGAATGAAGATAATGCTGCTGCCAATAATAAACCATAAACTACTTTTTTCTTTTTATCTTTAGCTGTATGATACATAGCTAAAGCACCTGCTGGCAAACCAAACATCATTACTGGGAAGAATCCAGTCATATACATACCTGTTTGACCTTTTACTCCTCCGCCAGTAGTTCCCCAGAACTTACCAATATCATTAATTCCAGCTACATCAAACCAGAATACAGAGTTAAGTGCATGGTGAAGACCGAATGGTATTAATAATCTATTAAAGAATGCATAAATACCTGCTCCAACTGCACCTGTAGATATAATAGCTTCACCAAAAGCTACTAATCCTCCAAATATAATAGGCCATGCGAAAAATAATATTATTGATGCAACAATTGAATATAATGCTGTTACAATAGCAACACATCTTTTTCCACTAAAGAAACCTAATGCATCTGGCAATTTAACCCCCTTAAATCTGTTATAGCAAGATGCACCAATTAAACCTGATAAAATACCAATAAATTGTGTTTGAATCTTTCCAAAAGCAGCTGGTACTTCCTTAACATCAATATGTCTAAACATTCCAACAGATGCTGGTGATAATAAAGTTGTAATCATAAGCCATGCAACAAGACCTGCTAGAGCTGCTGTACCATCACCGTCATCTGCCATTCCGATTGCTACACCAATTGCAAATAAAATTCCCATGTTATTAATTAGTGCACCACCCGCTGTAATTAAAAAGGCTGAAACTACGTTGTTTGCTCCCCAGCCTGTAGGATCAAGCCAGTAACCAATACCCATTAATATACTAGCAACAGGTAAACAAGCTACTGGAAGCATTAGTGATTTCCCTAGTTTTTGTAAATACTTCATCATAATAATATAATTCCCCTTTCATCATATATGATATATAAAATTTTATTTTAAGGATTTTATATCCTAAAATACATAATTAAGAACAAAATCACAAGTGGATATAAAGCTTAATATAACTTCTTAAAGAATAAAAAAAGACTTTTTTATTTACTATAATTATAGAAAATAAAAAAGCCGAAAAGGATAATTAAAAATTTATCCTTTTCAGCTAATGCCCACTTTAATCGGTTACACGCCTACACATTTTTCTTATACATATCTTACCTTAATTTTTCTATATAATCAATACCTTTTTGATTTTTTTTATTATTGACACTAATAATTTAAAATAATATAATTATCAATATAGATGTGTTACTGTTAAATCAGGCATAAGTTTACGTTTTTTCGGGAAGCTTATGCTTTTTTTTATTACTAATACACATGAAATAACAAAGGAAAGGAAGTGACTATTCCTAGTAACTATAGGAATATAAAATATGTTTAATTTTTTCAAAAAGAATACAACAAATGAAACAACATTATTAGCTCCTGTAACTGGTAAAACAATAGATTTATCACAGGTACCTGACCAAGTTTTTGCAGAAAGAATGGCTGGGGATGGAGTTGCTATAGATCCTACTGGTGATGTCATAGTCGCACCTGCTGATGGACATCTAGCTCTTGTATTTAATACTAAACATGCATTTGCCTTAGCATTAGATAATGGCGTTGAATTGCTAGTTCATATAGGAATTGATACTGTTTCCTTAAATGGTGAGGGCTTTGAACAATTAGTTGAAGCTGGAACTAAAGTTAAAGCTGGAACACCAATTATAAAAATAGATAGAGATTTTATATTAAGCAAAGGTTTTTCTTTGATAACTCCTGTTTTAGTTACAAATATGGATGTAGTAAAAGATTTAAAAGCTGATGTTAATAAAGATGTAGTTGCAGGTAAAAGTGAAGTAGTTACTTTTAGTTTATAAAAAACAGCTAACATATTTTTTATATGTTAGCTATTTTTTATACCTCTATAGTAGCCCTTCTAAATCTTTCTATATGCATTGCCAAATATGCTATCTCATCTTCAGCAATATCTTTTTCCAATCTATCTATCAGTATATTGGATACTCCCTTTGCTATTTTATATGATAATTTATACTTGGACTTTATTTCTTTTATAAAATCATTTTTGATTGATATATCTGCTGCTATTCTCTTTATTGCAAATTTCAAGTGGGTTAAGAACCTTGCATAATCCAAAGACGTTTTATCTATTTGTATTCCTATCTTCTCTTCTATAAAGCCAATTATAGAATTTATTAAATATGTATTTTTTATTGTATTTGATACTTTTCCAGAATTTCTAGCTGAGTGTATATGCAATGCTATAAACCCAATTTCACCAATTGGAATACTTACCTTCGTTTCATTTTGTAAAATTTCTGCAACTTTTTCTCCTAATGTATATTCTTTAGGATATAAAGCTTTAATTTCTACTATGAAAGGATTTTCTATTTCTTCGTTATTTGACAGTCTTTTTAGTGCAAAATTTAGATGATCTACTAATGCAATGTGTATTCTTTCATCCAAATTTTCTTTTAATTCAGCTTCTATATAAGATATCATTTTTTCACATAAAATTAAAAATTCTTCATCAACATTTTCAATTACCTGCTTGAAATTTCTTAAATTATCCTCATCTTCAATAACAAATATTTTCTCAACTTCAGTACCTTTTTCAATAACATCTCCAAGCTTCTTTCCAAATCCAATGCCCTTGCCAAAAAGTACTCGTTCCTTCTCATTCATTTTTACAGAAACTATATTGTTATTGTAAGACTTTATTATGACTGCTGAATCAATAATTGTACTCATGCTCCCACCCTTTTTATTAATTATTATAATACACTTAATTTTAATATATTATGTATCTGGCAACCTCATTCTTCACTAAATTAAAATACCTTTTATTTATTCTAAATCATAAGGTTATTACCACTTAATATTTATATAAATTTAAATTGTTACGTTTAAAATTTCTAGCATCACATTTATTAAAACATATTTCATTATAAAAGTCTCAATCTTTTCTTTTATGTTCTTTGAATTAAAAATTTAATTTATAATTCCTTACCTTGTAAAATATATTATTTTTATGTTAAATAATTCTACTTTTTTATATTCATTTTAACGTAATATATATTTTATTGTAAAGTAGAGATTGAAAAATATTTTACCATGCAAATTTCAAAAATTTTACATAAAATTAAAAGGCAGATTCAAAAGAATCCGCCCCATTGCGTACATTAATTAGTATAAAACCAAATTATATTTGCTTATTATATCACTAACGATTATGCTTGTCAATTTGTGCAGTTTTACAGTTAATTGTGGAATTTTACACTTAATTAAACTTACATATTAATACTTTTCGAAGCTTCTTCTCCAGCGGTTGCTTGCCTTCCTGCAGCGTATACAAATGGCATATATATTAGTACACTTACAACCAAGCATATTAAAGCTGTAACTCCTCCCATAATTGAATTAGTAGATATTATTGCTCCTAAAACTGGTGGTGTTGTCCATCCTGCCATTAATGATACCTTTGGTACAAATCCTATTGCTGTTAGCATATATGCTATTAATACAGAAGCCATTGGAGCAAGAATAAATGGAAAGAAGTACATAGGATTTAAAACTATTGGAAAACCAAAAATTACGGGTTCATTAATATTAAAGCATCCTGGTCCAATACCTAAATTAGCAATCATTCTTTGTTGAGATCCTGCCCTCTTTCTTAAAATATATACGGCAATTAATAATCCTATAGTAGTTCCTGAACCTCCCATATTCACATAAGAATCCAAAAATTGACTATTTAATATATTTTCTGGCTGCAATCCAGCATTTAGTTTATCTGTATTAGCCAAAAGTAATGGAAGCAATAAAGCATTTATAACCGGTGCAAGTATATTAGCTCCATGCAATCCAAAGAACCATAATAATTGTATTAAGAAAACTATTATGAGAACCCCACCTAAACTTCCTACAATTCCTTGCAATGGTTTTTGTAATGTAAAAAATAAAGCTTGATGTATATCTGCTACATGTATTAACATAAATAATTCCTTAACACCTGCTGCTATTGCTAAAATTATAATTGATGGAAATAAAGCTGCAAATGATTTAGCAACTGCTGGTGGTACCCCCTCAGGCATTTTTATTACTAATCTAGGATTACCTATTAATTTAACAAAGATTTCTGTGCCAACTAATGCTACTATTAATGCAATAAACAAACCTTGTGAACCTAAAAATGTCATTGGAAATGCCCCGTCAGGAGTTGTTGAATACAAAATTATTGAGGCTGCTGTTACTACAATTCCGGCTGCTAGTCCATCTTTATCGTATGATGTTGCTAAATGATATGATATTGTAAATACAATTAATATTGACATAACGCCAAAAGAACCATTCCATATAGCACCACCCCAAGCTGTCCAACCTGTTGGTAATAACCAGTTCATGAAATTTTGATACCCTTTAAATCCTAAGTTATTAAACAATACCGCAAAGGCACCTGCAATTATTAAAGGTGTGATTGTAGCAAAGCCATCACGGATTGCCACTAGATGCCTCTGAGAGCCAATTCTGGATGCTATAGGAACAAAATGTTCTTCCATCCACTCAAAAAATTTGTTCATAAATAAAATTCCCCCTTTATTATAAAAATATTAATTTATCCTAAAGCCAAAGTTTATCCAAGGTTTGATATAATCTAATAAAAATATTTCATCATCCGCTATCCTGCCTATCACATTAGTCTTACCTGAATTCTTCATATCTTTTAAAGCGACTTGAAGCTCACCTGCATACCTAGTGTATAAATCCGAATCAATCAATATATCTCCTCGTCTAATATCAACAGTATTTGCTGCTGGAAAACTTTCTCCTTTGTACTTAACTCTACTTTGTGTAGACCGTATCATGTATTCAGAAACATCTCCTCTGGTAAAATGATATTCTTCCAGAACAATTTTCTTATCTAATTCTGTTGCGCTATCATTAAAGCTTACTTTAAATGTCAATTTTTCTTTATTTAATTTGCTCAATAATTCAAGTTCCTCTTCTGATGCAAAAGAATTTGCTATAATTACATCATCAATTAATCCAGTAGCTAAAAAATGTTTAGCTTGTACATCTATTGCCAGATTTCTATGAATTTCTAATGTACATAGGCCTTCTGAAACTGGCCACGGACCATACTTAGCATCTTTTGAATTTACAAATGCTGCTGTGTTTAACCCGAGTTCTTTAAACTGTTTTGAGCATTTTATAAAATGTTCAAGAGAAATTCCTGTATATTTGTGTGGATAAAAATTATGACATCCATACAAATTATTTGGATTAGCTTGATAAGATAAAATATTATCAATATACTTTGTTCCATTACTCATATTTAATTCTATTTTTAATCCGTATTCATTAAAACTCATAATTGCTTCTTCCTGTCCGCTAAAGCCCATATCTAATCTTATCCCATCTAATCCAATATCTTTAAATACTTTCAAATCATAAATAGAAGCGCCTAATTTTTTAAATATGTTCGGCTCTAAATCTGCAATGATCTCCATATTTTCTTCCTTTGCAGCTTTTGTAATAACTTTAAATTCCGATATTATATCTTCTATATTTCTATCCGCTATAGAGATTAAACATGTAAATATTCTTTTAAATCCATATTTTCCAGCCAAATGAATATAATTTACAATTTGAGTTATATTGCTATGGCTTGGATAAACTGAAATTCCTAGCTTCTTCATTGTTTCACACTCCATTTTCTTCTTTTAATTTGCTTATATATAATCTCTACCTTCTACTTTCTACAAATAAAGTTCTCTCTTTTATAAATTTTTCATGCACATCTATGATCTCAATTGCAAGATATTTTAA